>CACWKJ010000176.1 GCA_902761395.1 uncultured Elusimicrobium sp.
AAGCCGAAAACGCCAATAATGCCGGTAACTATTGCAGGAACTACAGATACAGGATTAGTTACAATTAAACCTGTTACAACAAACGGAACTAATCTGAAAATTGTTTCTTCTACAACAGGAGCAATTATAACTTTATAAATAAAATTTAATCTTGTCTTGGAACTATCAACTAAATTTTTAAATATAACCAGACTTTCTTTTTTCGGAGTTAATCTTTTAAAAATGACATCTCTATCACCGGTAGAAGAAACATAACCGGCTTTTAAAGTAAATGTAGTTTTTATCTTTGATAATGCATTTTCTTCGTTTATTTGATATATTGCTTCATTAATTTTTTCCAATATTTCCGCTAATTCTTGTTTGGATTGTTCTGAACCATCCAACAATTTTATATCGGTTATTCTTCCTATAGACATATGAACAATACTCGGAGTGGCAAATTTTGAATCCATAGTTTTAAATGTTGTTCTGATTCTCAACATATTTTCTATTAAATTTTTATCTGTAATTTCATATATTATCACTCCGTCAGGCATCAATTTTAAAGTTCCTGCCATGGAAGTGCCGAAGTCAACAAAATCTTCTCCCAATATATCGAGTGTCGAAAAGATTTTATTAAAAACACCTTCTCCGCCTGCAAGAATATCCATCTGTTGTCTTTGTTCTGCAGACATGGTTTCATATTCTTTACTTCCGGTTATATCATTCAACGAAGATATTAATTCTTGTGTCATAGGAGTGGAATCATATCCGATTGTCATGTGTACCTGTTTACCGGGCATCAATTCTACTTTATTTTTGGCATCTTTACCTAATGATTCAAGTGCTTTCTCTAATGGCTTCAATATATATTCACTTATCTTTTTTCTTGTAGAATTTGTAGGTTCCAGTTCTATTGACGGTTGAGCATATTTATTTACTTTTATTCTTTCCGCCATTTGTTTGGTTCTTGCAGTATCTATTGAAGAGTATGGTATCATTCTATTGTTAATAAAACGATATTTCACATTACTTATTGTTCCCTTATTTGAATTGTCTTTATACCCGACATAAAATTCCGCTTCACCTTTGGAATCGATTGATATTATATCCCAATTTAAAATTTCAACATTACCATAAAAATCGGACTGTTTGTCTATTATATATTCTTGAACAAATAGTTTTATTGCTTCTTTTATGTTTTCATTTTCAAATATGGATTTCTCTTTAGCAAGTAAAAATATAAGATTCATTATTTTAGGAAAACTTACATTTAACGGTTCTTGTGTTAAAGGTTCTATATTTATCGTGTTTTTCAATAAATTTGAATAATATATAACATTGTCTATATAAATCTGTTTTGCTTGTTCTATGGGCTGTGTTATTTTCGGAGTAATTATCACATATGAAATTTTTTGTTGTTCAAAAATTCTCTCTAAACCTCTGGTATGAAATCCTCCTGTAACAACCAACTTTATTTTTTTGTTATTAAGATTTGTTTTTATCTGTTTAACGGCAGATGTTATATCATTAACGGCAACTTTGTTGTTTGTATTTTTTTGTGTTATCAAACAATCTGCAAAAATTTGATCTCTTGTAATATTGTTCTTATGATACTTAGCTAACAACCTCTGGTATGGTTCTAAATTTTTTATTATATTTTCCGAAAAATAAGATGGCCAAGTAGTTTTAAACAAACTGTAATTTTTTTCAAATTTATAATACTCGTCAGCAGAAATGTCAGCCGCAAAATATTGTTTTATTGTAGGAACGAAATCCGATAAAAACGCAACTTCTTTTTCATATTTTGTTCTTCCCAACTTAATGTAAAGTTCATTTATAAAATTTTCTTCTTCTTGAACCAACTTGATGGGATTGATATTTTGATTAAATTCCAAATATGTTAAAAAGTTTTCAAAATTCGTCAATTTTAATTTTGACGTTATGGAATATTGTTTATTCAATGCTATCAAATCTGCAGAAATATCTTCCAATTTAGCAAAATTGTTACTATTTTTTAATAAATCCGAATATTTTTGATATGGCAATACATTCTTTATTTCTGAAATAAATTTAGTAAATTCATGAACAACTCTTCTGTCGTTCACATATTGAATTTTATCCAACAAAGAAATATACATTTTTATGTTCGGATATTTATCTAACGATAAATTTGAACCGTCTGCTAACAATTTTAACTGACCATAAAAATATTTTGCATCTATTTCTTTTTCTTTAAAAGATTTTATAAGTTTTTGTAATTTTCTTGCCTGTCTGCTGGAATAGTCTCTTTTTATTTTGCTTACTTCTTTTTCCATTTGAGAACAAATTGCTTCTATTTCAGGTTGTAAGGATAATATTGCTCCCAACAATTTAATATTTTCTTTATAAAGATCCTCTTTTTCTATACCTAGAACAAAATTTTTCTTATTGTTCATAATGGAATAATATTCGGTTCCGCTAAGTTTTCCCGAATCGATTAATCCTTCCAAAACTTTTGTTCCGTTTTTGTTATTATTGAAGGCAGAAAGCCAAGATGTATCTACGGTATTAAAAGCACCTTCCAAATAAACATTTTTCAAGTTATATATATTATCTATATATCCTATTATTGAAGCTATTTTTCTTTGTGTTTCGGCATGACAATGTAAATCTTGTATATTTATTATAATATCTTCACTGTCAAAAAATTTTGCCGATGTTATTTTTCCCAA
>CACWKJ010000177.1 GCA_902761395.1 uncultured Elusimicrobium sp.
ATTGCAAAGCGATTTTTACCGCTAAGTCGTTCAAGACTGCATAGTATAAGGCGAAACGAAGTAATTTTATATAACAAAATTCACTTTGTGAATTTTACCGCTTAGTCGTTAAGACTATGTCGTTTATACAATTCAAAAATTGCAAAAATATCAGTTGCAATTTTTACCGCTAAGTCGTTCAAGACTGCATAGTATAAGGCGAAACGAAGTAATTTCAAAATGCAGTGTACTAAGATGTTAGCGGAGCGATAGAGTACATAAATTTTGTAAATTACGAAGTTGTAGCCCATAATATGCTGTCGCAATAAATGTTGTAAGGAGAAATAGGTATGTGTGGAATATTCGGAATAGAAAACAACGAAACCGCCTCAATGTTTACATTTGTAGGCCTTCTGACATTACAACACAGGGGAGAAGAGTCTGCAGGAATAACATCTAACAACGACGGTATAAATTACATTACACACAAATCTATGGGACTTGTATCACAAATATTTAAAGAAAAAATATTAAATACATTAACCGGTAAAGTTTGTATAGGTCATGTAAGATATGGTTCAATATTTAATCATACATCCGACACCGAAATAGTTGCACATTTAGTTGCAAAAAGTAAGGGGTTTTCCGCAGGAGACCTTATAAAAAATGCAGTATCAAAATTGGAAGGGGCATACTCGTTAATATTTATTGTCGGTAACAAACTTGTGGGTGTTAGAGATCCGTTTGGGTATAGACCTCTTGTTTTGGGAAAGAACGGAGACTCTTATATACTTGCATCGGAAACATCGGCAATAGATGCTGCAGGTGGAAGTTTTATAAGAAATGTTAATCCGGGCGAAGTGATTGTAATAGAAAACGGTAAAATAATAGAAGATATTTATCTCGATAAAAAAGAGAAAGAAAAATTTTGTATTTTTGAACAAGTATATTTTTCAAGACCGGACAGTGTGTTATGCAACAAAAGTGTTAAAAATGCCCGTGTGCAAATGGGAAAATATCTTGCAAAACAAATGAAAGATATAAAAGCGGACATTGTTGTTCCTGTTCCCGACACAGGAATTTTTTCGGCACAAGGTTTTTCCGAAGAATCGGGAATAAAATTTCAAACAGGATTTATAAGAAATCATTATGTAGGCAGAAGTTTTATAAAACCGTCACAAAAAATGAGAGAAGTAACGGCAAGATTAAAGTTGTTTCCGATAAAAGATGTTATTGACGGTAAAAGAATTGTTCTTATAGACGATTCTTTGGTAAGGGGAACAACGGCACAAAAAATTGTTAAAATTTTAAGAGATGTAGGAGCAAGAGAAATTCATTTTGCATTGTCTTGCCCACCGGTAATATCACCTTGTTATTACGGAATAGATACGCCAAACAAAGATAAACTTATATCCGCAATGAAAAGTAACGAAGAAATAAAAGAGTTTTTAAATGTTGACAGTTTAACATTCCTTGATATTAACAATATGAAAAAAGCTTGTTGTACCGATGAACATGATACTTCTAAATTCTGTTGTGCTTGTTTTGACGGGGTGTATCCTTCTAAAATTACTGACAAGTAATTTTAGATACAACCTTATAGCGACCTTAATATTTTGGTTATAATTTCGCAACTAACTCAATCGAGTATGCCCTTGCGGGATCCATATACACTTCATTCGTTAGTTGCTTCATTCTAACTCAAAATCTTAAGGCCTTTAACGACAACTGCAAAACGGCAACGACAAAAACTTAGAAACTCTTTGATTGCAAAGAACGACAACGGCGAAGATACACAGTTGTAGATTTAAATCTCTTAAGGGGGAGATATGGTGGCATTTGACAGAGTAAAGAGCGGTATTCCCGAGATGGATAAAGCACTTGATAATATTCGTCTTGGAGATAACGTTGTATGGCGTGTTTCCTATCTTTCACAGTTTAAACTTTTTATGGAACCGTATATAAAACAAGCAATAGAGGATAAACGCAACATTATATATTTCAGATTTGCAAGTCACGAACCGCTTCTTGAAGATCGTCCGGAAATAAAGATAATAAAAATACCTCTTACTCACAGATTTGAAAACTTTACTGTCGCCATTCATAATGCTATTGAAAAAGAAGGAAAAGATGCTTTCTATGTCTTTGACTGTTTATCGGATTTACAAATAGCATGGGCTACGGATCTTATGATGGGCAACTTCTTTAGAGTTACATGCCCGTTTCTTTTTATTCTTGATACTGTTGCTTTTTTCCCGATTATAAGAGGTAAACATTCCGTACAGGCAATAAACAAAATTCTAAATACTACCCAACTTTTCTTTGATGTATATTCGGATAATAAAAACATATATGTTCGTCCTCAAAAAGTATGGGAAAGAAACTCCGATACTATGTTTCTTCCACACATATATAATCCAAAAAGCGGAGAGTTTAGACCTATATTAGATGGTGTACAATCAAGCAGATTTTACCAGACGCTCGGACAGGCACAACGATCTGCAGATGAACAATATTCCGATTCATGGGACAGATTTTTTAATCGTGTTAAGTTACTTAAAGAAAGTGGCATTGATATAACCGATGAATGTTCTCAAATGTGCAATATTATGATGACAAGAGATTTTAAGATGCGTCAGTTGGTAAAGAAACATTTCACACCGGAAGATTATTTTGCGGTAAGGGATCACATGGTGGGAACGGGAATGATAGGCGGTAAGGCTTGCGGTATGCTTCTTGCAAGAGCAATCATAAGAAATAAGGAACACGATATAAGTGAAGTTCTTGAACCGCATGATTCTTTTTATGTGGGTTCCGATCTTTATTATACTTACATCGTTGATAATAATCTGTGGGATATCAGAGTTCGGCAGAGAACGGAAGAAGGTTATTTTGAACTGGCACGGGAATTTGCGGATAAGATAATGGGAGGAACTTTTTCCGAATCTATGCGTAACCAGTTTGTCAGGATTATTGAATACTATGGTCAGGATCCGTACATTATCGTACATTATTCGTTCAAGCAGTATTTTAGAGGACGGATTCGGAAATGCTTTTGCAGGGAAATATGAGTCGGTATTTTGTGCTAACAGAGGTAGTCTTGAAGAGAGACTTAACGAATTCGAACATGCAATAAAGGTTGTGTATGCAAGTTCAATGAGTCTTTCAGCACTTGATTATCGTAAAAGACGTGGACTGGATAAAAGAGATGAACAAATGGCTCTGCTTATACAGCGTGTATCCGGTTCTTATTACGGAACTAACTATATGCCTTGTGCGGCGGGAGTAGGTTATTCATATAGTCCTTACAGAATAATGAAAGACAGTGATCCTGCAGCCGGAATGTTGAGACTGGTTATGGGACTTGGAACATCTGCAGTAGATAGAACGGAAGGTTCATACCCGAGAATAGTCAATCTTGATATGCCGGATAAGAATTTATATTCTTCTTCTGCGGATAAACATAAGTTCTCTCAAGGTAAGACAGAAGTAATAAATATGACCGAAAAAGCTCTTAATAAACTTACTCTTAGAGATATCGAATCGGATATTCCCATATATCTTGGCAAAATGTTGTTTGAGCACGATTATGAAGCTGAATCCCGGTTAAGCGAAATGGGGATAAGACGGGAAGTAAAATTCATTTCATGTAAGGGCCTTGTGGATAACAGTACTTTAATGGAACAGATGAAGAGAATGCTCCGCTGTATACAGGAAGAATATGATTACCCTGTCGATATAGAGTTTACAATAAATATATCTGAGAGCGGGGAATATTCCATTGATTTACTGCAGTGTCGTCCGCTTCAGGTTCAGAAAGGAAAATCCGGAACTGTAATCCCGCCGTATGTCAAAGAGGAAAATATACTGCTTGAAAGTAAAGGTTCGTCAATGGGAATGTGTAAAGCAACCGATCTTGATATAATAGTATATGTCGATCCTGTTAAATACTATAATATGCCTTATAATGATAAATCTTTAGTTGCAAAGTTGGTTGGAAAAATTAACTGGCATTATCGTGATAAAGGCAAACATATGATGTTGATTGTTCCCGGCAGGGTGGGAACATCATCTCCAGAACTTGGAGTTCCGACATCTTTTTCGGATATAAGTACATATGAGATTATATGCGAAGCGGAAGACTCAAGGGCGGGATTTAATCCCGAATTATCCTAT
>CACWKJ010000178.1 GCA_902761395.1 uncultured Elusimicrobium sp.
TACTGCTGCCAAAGGCGGCAAAGCAATTTCTATTGTATACGGTCTTGCATGTGTGGAATAATCTTTTGTATTTACTCCACCCAAATTACCTATATTACTTCCGAAATATGCTTCGGAATCACTGTTTAAAATTTCTTTCCAATATCCCGCTTTCGGAACTCCGACTTTATAACCATATTTCGGAACAGGATTAAAATTACAAACACAAACTATCATATCTCCCGTCGAAGGAGATTTTCTCAAGAAGCTTAAAACCGTATTTTCAGAATCGTTACAATCTATCCATTCAAACCCGTTCCAACTGTTATCATCTTCAAACAATGCCAATTCGTTTCTATAAACGGCATTTACATCTTTAACCCATTTTTGCATACCGGAATGTTGCCAGAAACATAAAACATGCCATTCCAAGCTCATATCGTGCGACCATTCTCTTTTCTGTCCGAACTCGGCACCCATAAACAAAAGTTTCTTACCGGGATGTCCGTACATATAACCGATTAAAAGTCTTAAATTTGCAAATTGTTGCCACTCATCTCCCGGCATTTTACCGATAAGAGAACCTTTACCTTGTGTAACTTCATCGTGAGAAAAAGGCAAAACAAATTGTTCCGTAAATGCATATAACAAACTGAAAGTTAAATTTGTATGTCTATACTTTCTGAATATAGGATCTGTTTTAAAATACCTTAATGTATCGTTCATCCATCCCATATTCCATTTAAAACCGAACCCCAAACCGCCCAAATATGTAGGTTTGGAAACCATCGGCCATGCCGTAGATTCCTCCGCTATCATTTGAACATCATTATGATTTTCATATACAACATGATTTAATCTTTTCAAAAATTCTATTGCATCTATATTTTCTTTTCCACCGTACTTATTTGCCACCCATTCTCCGTCTTTTCTCGAATAATCAAGATAAAGCATTGATGCAACGGCATCTACTCTTATTCCGTCAACATGATATTTATCCAACCAAAACAATGCAGACGATATCAAGAAATCTTTTACCTCATTTCTTCCGTAATTAAATATTGCACTTTTCCAGTCGGGATGAAATCCCAATCTTCTGTCGGAATGTTCATATAAATATGTTCCGTCGAAAAAAGAAAGTCCATGTTGATCCATAGGAAAATGTGACGGAACCCAATCCAATATTACACCTATGCCGGCTTGATGCAGCAAATCTATTAAATACATTAAATCCTGCGGTGTTCCGTATCTGCTGGTAGGAGCAAAATAACCGGTTGTTTGGTATCCCCAAGAAGCATAAAAAGGATGTTCCATTACAGGTAAAAATTCAACATGTGTAAAATTCATTTCAACGCAATAATCCCTAAGCAATGGAGCTATTTCCCTGTAAGATAACATTCTGTTATTTTCTTCCGGTTTTCTTCTCCAAGACCCCAAATGAACTTCATATATCGACATAGGAGATTTCATGCTATTCTTTTTGTATCTTGAATTCATCCACTCTTTATCGTTCCATGTATATGAAATATTTATAAGTATCACCTTGTTTTAAAAAAGGAATAAAACCTTCCCAAATACCGGAAGAATCTCCTCTGGGATTTAAAGGATGAGAATATTTATCCCAATAATTAAAATCACCTATTACGGAAACATGTTTTGCATTCGGAGCCCAAACAGCAAAATATACACCGTCTTTTCCTTCATAATTTACGGGATGAGAACCTAACAAATTATAAAGTTGAAAATGACTTCCTTCTTTAAAAAGATAAATATCCTTCTCTGAAAACAATGAAAAAGGTCTTACATAATTTTCCATAATTTTATCCTTTATTAATATTATTTATATTTTTTATTGATATAAAAAGGCTTAATTTTTTCTTCTGCTTTTTAAAAGCTCTATCATACTATGATCTTTATTCTTTATTGCATAATCTATAGCAGAAAGTCCTTCGCTATCACTTGAATGCATTCTAGCCCCATTATCCAACAACATTTTAGCTATATCGAAATAGCCTTTTGATGCAGCCAATATTAAAGGTGTTTTACCACTTGCATCCTTGCCATTAACTCTTGCACCATTATCCAGTAAGAAAGAAACCATATCTGAATTATTTGTATCAACGGCAATATTTAATAATCTCGTATTGTTATCGTCTTTATAATTTATAATTGCACCGTTTTTAACAAGTAAATTTGCTATTTTTAAACTTCCCATCCTTACAGCTATACCCAATGGTGTTACTCCATTGTTGTCGGAAGCATTAACATCGGCTTTATATTTTACCAACATTTTTACTATATCATAATTTGATTTATATATAGCATACATTAAGGGTGTAATACCATTTATATCGGCAACGTTTATTTCTGCTCCGGTTGTAAAAGCAAGTTGAACCAAATCCTCATTATTTGTTGCACAAGCAGAGATTATTGGTGTTATTCCGCTATCATCACTAGCATTGATATCGGCACCTTTCGATATTAAGAAAGCTGCCATATCATAATCATTACTGTCAAACGCTATTATTAAAGGTGTTTTACCTTGTATTCCTCTTTCATCTACTTCCGAGCCATAAG
>CACWKJ010000179.1 GCA_902761395.1 uncultured Elusimicrobium sp.
TTATCGGTAGAGAAGGTAGAAATATTAAAGCTTTTGAACAAGCAACCGGTGTGGATTTAATTATAGACGATACTCCCGAAGCAATTACGATTTCAGCTTTTGACGGAGTAAGAAGATTTGTTGCAAAGAAAGCTTTGGAAAAATTAATAGCTGACGGAAGAATTCATCCTGCAAGAATAGAAGAAGTTGTTCAAAAAATGCAGAAAGAAGTTGAAGATATGATAAAAGAAACCGGTGAACAAGCCGCAATAGATTCCGGTGTTCCGGGATTACATCCTGAAATTATAAAGTTACTCGGAAGACTTAAATTCAGAACTTCTTACGGACAAAATCAGTTGCAACATACACTTGAAGTTACTTGGCTTGCAGGTGCAATAGCCGGTGAACTCGGACTTGATGTAACATTCTGTAAAAAAGCAGGTCTTATGCACGATATAGGTAAAGCTGTTGATCATGAGGTTGAAGGTACTCATCATCAAATATCCGCCGAACTTGCTAAGAAGTACGGCGAATCTCCCAAGATGGTAAATGCTATACTTGCTCATCATGAAGGTTTTGCGGAACCGCAAAGCCCGGAAGCTTTTGTTATTATAGCAGCTGATGCAATTTCTGCAGCAAGACCGGGAGCAAGAAGAGAAACAATAGAAAATTATCTTAAGAGACTTGAAAAGCTTGAAGCTGTAGCAAAAGAATTTAAAGGTGTATCAAGTGCTTATGCAATTCAAGCCGGAAGAGAAGTCAGAATATTGGTTGAACCTGAAAATATAGATGATACACAATCACAAGTTTTGGCACATGATATAGCAAAGAAAATTGAAAATGAATTGGAATATCCGGGACAAATAAAAGTTACGGTTATAAGAGAAGTAAGAGCGCAAGATATAGCAAAATAACAATTTATTTGATGGTTTGTTGTTAAACCATAAACTGAACATATGGTTGATTTATTTGATTTTCAAAACAATGCCGAAGAAGAAAACGGTGATGACGGAAGATTAATTTATTCCGTTACTCAAATAAATAGTGAAATAAAAACTATTCTTGAGGATTCCTATCGCTCTGTTTGGATTTGCGGTGAAATATCGGGCTTTAAACAGTATTCTTCGGGACATATGTATTTCAGTCTTAAAGATGAAAATTCTCAAATTTCTGCGGTGATGTTTTCTTTTCACAACAAAAATTTGAAAATTGAGTTGAAAGACGGTATGCAGGTTTTGGTGTATGGTAAGATAACCGCTTACATAAACAGGGGAACATACCAAATACAAGTTTACCATGTTGAAGAAAAAGGGGTAGGTTCTTTACAGGAAGCATTTGAAAGATTAAAGAAAAAGTTGACGGAAGAAGGATTGTTTGACAGTTCTCATAAAAAAGAAATACCTTACTTAGTCAATAAAATCGGAGTAGTAACATCGAAAGACGGTGCTGCTTTACACGATATATTATCTGTTTTGGACAGAAGATTTTCCAATGTTGAAGTTTTAATATATCCCGTAAGAGTACAGGGAGAAGAAGCGAAGTTTGAAATAGCAAATGCAATAAAGTACTTGAACGAGAATCATAAAGAACTAGATGTTTTGCTTGTAGGCAGAGGCGGCGGATCTTTGGAAGATTTGTGGGCTTTTAACGAAGAAATTGTTGCAAGAGCAATTTATAACAGTGATATTCCGATAATTTCTTGTGTAGGTCATGAAGTAGATTTTACAATAGCCGATTTTGTTGCCGATTTAAGAGCTCCGACACCTTCGGTGGCGGCGGAAATTGTTGCTAAGAACAGAGCCGATTTGGAAGAAAAACTTTCGATGATAAAAAACAGAATTGTTAATAATATAACAAACATCGTCGAATTATATGATGAAAAAGTTAAATTCTTTAAAAATTGCAGAGCATTATCAAAACCTTACGAAATATACGAAGAAAAAATTCAGTATATTGATGAGTTAAACGAAAAATTAATTTTTAATATAAATAATTTAATTTTAAATAAGCAACAAAATTTAAAATTAAATACACAAAAATTGGATTTGTTATCGCCGTTAAAAACATTGAGCAGAGGATATTCTGTTTGTTTTAAAAACGGTAAAATCGTTAAAAAAACAAATCAGGTTGTTAAAGATGATATTTTGGATATCAATCTTTCAGACGGCAGTATAAAAACAAAGGTTGTATAAGAGGAAAAATGAAAAAAAATACAAGTTTTGAAGCTTCTTTAAAAAGATTGGAAACTATCGTAGATGAAATGGAAAATTCTCAACTTGATATAGACAAAGCGATGAAACTTTTCGAAGAAGGTATTTCTTTGGTAAATCAATGTTCTTCAAAACTCGATGAAACAAAGAAAAAAATAGAAATTCTTGTCGAAAAGAACGGAAAACTCGAAAAAGAAAAATTTGTTAAAAAAGAAGGAAAAAATGAAGAAAAATAAAGTTTTCGATTTGAAAAAGTATTTAAAGAAAAAAGGAACATTTGTAGATAAATTATTAAAAAAATATTTGCCTAAAGATAATTCCGTAATATCTCAAGCAATGAGATATTCGGTTCTT
>CACWKJ010000180.1 GCA_902761395.1 uncultured Elusimicrobium sp.
TTCTCTTGAAGAAAAAATGTCGCTGTCGATTATTATTTGACTGCCGTTCAAAGAAGTGTCCTGTAAAATTTTCGATAACTGCTTAAACGGTATACTACCTACATAATCGTAAATTTGTTTTGAAAACATTACAGATTCTATATCATCAAGTTTTAACAAATCTTCAATAAAAGAAAGCCCCAATTCCATAAAAGTTGAACTTACACAAGCAAAACCTTCGTTTTCCTGTGACAAATGATAAGTTATTGTATCAGGTAATACATTGGAGTCTATAACAATATTTTTCAAAGTAACATTGTTTTTCGGTGATGCTATTGTAGACTTTATATATTTTGCTGTCATTTCTATTATCTCTTGTTTACTTGCCTGCGGGCAATATGCCATTATTAAGTTATCTTCCGTGTTGTAATATATTCTTAAATTTCTTCCGTTAATTGTGTATCCGGAAACTTCAAAACCTGTTCCGTTTATTTCTTTTTCGCTTACATAAACAGACAAAATATCTTTGTTTGGTTCTACATCATCTATATCATCATAATAAACTACATTTATTGACTTTGAATTTTTGAAATGATCTTCTTTCAATAAATTGGTAAACATTGTCAATACATCAAGTGTGAAGCTTGTAATAGCCAAAGCTCTTTTTATCGGTGCTTCCAATACTCTTTTTACGTTCTGGAAATAAGAATCTCTTGTAATAACGGTTACTTTTTGTGAATGCATAAACGGTTGCGGATTATCCGAAATAGTTGAAGTTAAATTCTTAGCTTTCCTTTTTAGTAATCTTAATTGTGCATCATTTGCGGTTATTAAAAATTTAATTTCGTTGGGGGTAAAATATATCAATATTTTATCATCTTTTAATAAGCCGTTTTCGCTTCTGTTGGATGTTATCGAATATCCGTACTGTTTACCTTCAAATTCAAAAGTTTCGTTGTTAAACAACAGTTCGTTAAGTTCTTTTGTTCTTGCATCACCTTTAACAAGTATTGTATCGATAAGATGATTTATATATTCAAAATCTTTTCTTATAAGTGCTTCCAATACTTTTTTCTCATCAAACAGTTTTGTGTTGAACAGTGATATGGATTTACTGAGAGCAAGAAGTTTTGAATAAGATAAATCTATTTCTCCGCCAAACATAAACATCAATATAAAAAATGACAGTGCCTGCATATTTAAGTCGTCTACTCTTAAAATTTTGGTTATACCATCATCCTCAAAAGATATTTCATTTGCTAAAGTGTCTATGATATCAAAAGTTTCTATTATTTTTTCTTTAGGAAAGAACTCTTTAAATTCATCTTGTTGTAAAAGAGATAAGATATCCAAAGCTTGATCATGTTCATCTCTTTTTCCTAAAGTAAAATCCGATATTACTATCGCAACCGTTATGATGTTATCTACAAAATTATTTAACGGACTCTGTTTCATTGCAGTTGTAAATACAGATTCTGTTTCTCTTATTCCTTTCTTTTGAGAATATGCTTTAATAAATAAAGTTTCAAAAAGGTACGCATAAAATTCGTGTAATGTGTTTATAAGGTCTGTGTTTCCGGTAACACCTCTTAAAAACAATTCTTCGTGTCCCAACTCATGAGAAATCGTTTTTAGTATTTCTATTGTAAGAGTTTTAGGATCTTCTTTATATCTGTTTATCAAGTCGCGGGATACGGCAATATTGTTGTTACCGTAATTTGCACCATAAACAAGTCTATCCAATGAAGAAAAGAAAATTTGTGCCGCCAAAATATCGGTATCCATTTCGGGATATATTGAAGCAACAATGTTTGCTATGTCATGTGACATTATATTTAACAGCCCGTTAAGATTATCCTTTTTATATTTTACCTCTTTTGCGAAATTCGGCATTTGTTTGAAAGTTTCTTCGGCTATCGTGTTTTCATACAACATTTTTTGTATAAATGCGGGCATTTGTATTACTGTTTGTATATCTGTTCCGTCTAAATCTTCTGCTTTTGCAGATACAACATAATTTTTTATTTGTTCATCTAAAGAAGAATTGAAAGTAAACATGTTGTTTCTTATAAGATATGAATAAACATCAATTAAGTTTTCGTATATTTGTTGCATTGTTGAATGGTTTATATTGGCGGCAAGAACTCTAAAAAATTCTATACTTGTAAATTCTATGTTCGGATTTTCTGCAATAAACATTAAATCTTTTATTTTATTTTTAAACAGTTCAGTATCTGTTATGTGATTTTTTGCTAAAACTTTATCTAGGGCAATATCTATTTTTTCTCGTTTTGATGAAAGCTCTTTGTATGCTTGTTTTAAGTAATCGTAAGGCCCTGACGAAAATTTTTGTAAATCAATTTCAATGTTGTCCAAATTATCTATGTTAACATAGAAGTCGAATTTGGCATTTGTTTTAAATTCGGAGTTAAATTTCTTTTCCAATGTTCTTAATATAATTAAGTTGGTTAAATATTCCGAGTATTTTGTCGGGCCTATCTTTTTAAGATATTCGGGACTTATATAAATAAGTTCTCG
>CACWKJ010000181.1 GCA_902761395.1 uncultured Elusimicrobium sp.
ATCTTTGTACTGCATTTTAACGGCCTTGGCTTTTATTGTGATACCTCTTTCTCTTTCAAGTTCCATACCGTCGAGAATTTGATCTTTCATTTCTCTTTTGGATATGGTACCCGTATATTCAAGAAGTCTGTCGGCAAGTGTACTTTTACCGTGATCTATATGTGCGATGATGCAAAAATTTCTAATGTTTTTCAAAGTTTTTTCCTTAATTGTTTTAAATATTCTCTTTCATTTGTTTAACATTCTCATCTTCGGGATAAAGTTGTTTTAACAAATTGTAAACTTCTTTATAACTTTCCTTGTCTTGTTTCTTTCTAAAAACTACAGCTAAATTTTTTAATCCTTCAGCATTATTAGGAATATATTTTAATGATTCTATGTATGATTTTTCGGCATTATCAAGATTATTCAGATTAAATTCCAAGTTACCCAAATATATACAAGTTTGAGCATATTCTTCTCTTCTTCTTTCTTTCCAATTTTCTTTATGGAAATTATGTGGCGGTTCTTGTAACTTGTTCGGGAAATTAAGGTGGTCCAAATATTCTTTTTCGGCCAAATCCGGATGACCTGACTGAACATACAAGTTCGCCAACTGATAATAAGTTTGCGGATATATCGGATCTATCATTTTATATTGGTTATAATATTTTACTGCTTGATTCAAACAATAATTTCTTTTTTGTATTGCATCCTGTTGTTCTTGTTCCTTCTTTTCCTGGCCGTATTGGTTTGCCAAACTATTAAAATAATTTACAAGTTTTGCATATACCAACCCTACCAAAAATTTCGATTGAACATAGTTCGGTGCCAATTTCCATATTTCGTTATATTCCGCAAGAGCTTTTTCGGGATCATCGTTTTGCCATCTGTCATTATAGTTGTTCGCTTTAAAATATCTCGGCATAATAAATGAAGGATTTTTCTTTATTACTTGGGAATATAATTCTATTGCCTGTGTGAAATTACCCGCTTTTGAATATTGTATTGCCTGTGAATGAATTGCATCCGCCTGAAAATATCCGTAAAAAATGTATATAAGATATACTGCCATTGATAAAATTAACAGTTGGCATATTCTTTTTATTATTGTAGGCACAACAATTAATGTTTCTTCGTTATTATCTTCTTTTTTTAAAGAAATTATTGCAACGGCAACTATTGATCCTATTAACATCCACAACATAACACCCGATGACACAAATCGTAAAGATACACATACGCAATCGTGAGCAAGTTGAGCAATTATTGCCGAAACAAAACCTAATTGCAGATATGAAATCGCACTTTTATTTAAATTGTTTTTTCTAAAATAAGATAAATTTCTAAATCCGACAGTTAGAATTGTAAGTAATAATAACAAGAATATACCTATACCTATAATACCTTCATCATAAAACACTTCAAGATATTCGTTTTCCGGATGGTCGCTTTCCGTATTATGCATACCCTCTATAAAAAATATTTGCGGCCTTCTGTATGACGGATATGTTAAATAAAATGTTCCTATACCCGTACCTATAACCGGGTGAGTGTTTATCATTTCCCAACATGAAAGCCATGTAAATACTCTGAAAGATGAACTGTCAGGTCTTTTTTTAAGTTGTAAGAATATACCGCCGCTGACTACAGATGCGACTATTAAAGCAGTTAATAATATCAATGTTAATTTCTTTTTTCTGCTTATGTTTAATATAAAACCGATAAACAAAAATGTAAATGCTATGATACCGACACCAAAACCTATCCATGCCCCTTTTGAATAAGAAAAGACTGTTGAAAAAGTTATAAGCATCCATAAAAGCAACAAATGAAAACTTCTTTTTCTGAAAAATAACGCTAAAACTATAGGGTTCATTACTACAAGGAAATCGCCGAAAAAGTTGGGATTACCGAATGTGGAAAAAATTCTTTCTCTGAAAGCCCATCTCCACATAAAAGGATCCAACCCTTTTGCCGGAGGTTCAGGGAAAAATCTTGTATCTATAAACTGAATTACTGCATATATACAAACAATGTATGTTGCAAATATTAAAAAATCTACTAATCTTTTTAAATCTTTTTTATTTTGAAAACAATCTATTATTATAATTGCCGAAAAACAATATATTATTCTTCTGATAAATTCGTTTAATGATGCTAATTGAAACGGGGAATGAAAAAGAGATATTAATCCTGACAACAAAAATAATATTATCGGTAACAAAACAATTATATTTTTCCTGAAGCCATTAAAAAAATCACTTTCAAATTTATAAACAAGCCATGAACAAATTAATGCCACACCGCCGATTTGAACTATTGTTATTTTTATTTGTGCGGAATCATAAGTACCCAAATAAAAACATACCGCCACTAAAAAATAAAACAGCGGTAATCCGTAAAGTACAAATTTTGAAGAAACTTTTTTTATAATATTTGAAAACATTTTTTACCTTAAAAAAGAAATAAGCCGACAATAGGATTTGAACCTACGACCCATCGCTTACGAAGCGATTGCTCTATTATGTTAAATTAAAACTAATATTTTAACAATATTTTTTTCATATCAATTACAGCTTTTTCAAGACCGTCAAACACCGCCTGAGCTATAATCGAAAAACCGATATTCAATTCATTAATATTTTTTATTGCACATATATCGTAAACATTGTTATAGTCCAACCCGTGACCGGCATTAAATATTAAATTTTGTTGTTGAGCCAACATTGATGCTTGTTTTATTTTTTCAAGTTCCGGTAACGCTTTTTCTTTTCCCGACTTAAACAAGTTTGCATATTTGCCGGTATGAATTTCTATTGCATTTGCTCCGATATTTGCACAAGCTTCTATTTGTACAGGTTCGGGATCTATAAACATACTGACTATTATACCGTTATCTTTAAGTTTTTTTACAACTTCCGCCAAATATTTTTTTTGACCGGCAACATCAAGACCGCCTTCGGTAGTAACTTCCTGTCTTTTTTCCGGAACAATACAAACCGAATAAGGTTGTAACCTAAGTGCAATATTTACAATTTCTTCACAAGCTGCCATTTCAAAATTAAGTTTTGTTCTCATGCACTGTTTTATTTCAAACACATCTTTATCTTGGATGTGTCTTCTGTCTTCTCTTAAATGTGTAGTTATGGAATCCGCACCGGCTTTTTCACAAATTGCAACCGCTTTTACCGGGCTTGGATAATCTTCCATTCTCGCTTGTCTGAGAGTTGCTATATGATCTATATTTACACCGAGTTTTATCATTTATTTTCCCTTTACTGTTTTTTCTATTTCTTTTTTAGCTACATTTACAACATTTTGTGCTATTTTTTTTATTTCTTTCTTATCTTGTCCTTCGAGCATCACTCTTAACAATTTTTCCGTTCCTGAATATCTTACTAAAATTCTTCCGTTATCTCCAAGTTTTTTTTCAATTTGTTTTATAAGTTTTGTGGTTTGCGGTAACTTTTCCAACGGAATTTTTTCTAAAACCTTTTCATTAATAAGAACTTGGGGATACTTTTTTATCCAAGAACACATTTGAGAAAGAGATTTATTTTCTTTTGTTAATATATTCAATAACTGTAATGCACTTATTAGTCCGTCACCGGTATCCAACAACTGTTTAAAAATTATGTGTCCGGACTGTTCCCCGCCGATAATTGCTTTATGTTTTATTAAATCTTCGTAAACATATCTGTCACCGACTTTACTTGTAACAACTTTTATTTTTTCCTGTTTTGCGGCTTTTATAAGACCGAGATTTGCCATTACCGTTATAACAAGTGTATTGTTTTTTAGTTTATTGTTATCTTTTAAATATTTTGATACTACACCCAAAAAATAATCGCCGTCGCGAACTATACCTTTATCGTCGACTGAAATTACTCTGTCGGCATCGCCGTCAAAAGCAAATCCGCAAAAAGTTTTTTTTGCTTTTACGACTTTTGCAACCGTTTCGGGATGTAATGCACCGCAGTTTAAGTTTATATTTTTGCCTGTAGGTTTATTATTTATGACTACGACATTAGCTTTTAGTTTCTTTAATACTTCCGGAGCAATTTTATATGATGCACCGTTTGCGCAGTCTATTGCTATTGTTTTTCCTTTCAATGCATCTTTAGGCATTAACGATATTAAAAATTTTTCATATTGCTTTACTAAGTTTTTACCGGAAACATTTTTTATTTTTGAGTTTTTCGATAATACTCTTTTTTCTTCAATATATTTAACTAAATGTTTTTCTAATTTTGCTTCGACTTTATCGGGAAGTTTTTTTCCCTTAGACGAGAAAAACTTTATTCCGTTATCCAAATACGGATTATGTGAAGCGGATATTACTATCCCAGCCTGATAATTGTTATTCTTTAACAAATATGCTACCGCCGGAGTCGGTAATATTCCTAAATCGGTAACTTTTATTCCTGCAGCATTTATACCGTGTTGCAAAGCTTTTAATATTCTCTTACCGGACTCTCTTGTATCTCTGCCGATTAAAATTCCGTTACCTTTCTTATCGAGAGTTTCAGCAAGTACATAACCTATTAAAGAAACAGTATTGTTATCAAATGGAAATTCGTTTGATTTTCCTCTTATACCGTCTGTACCAAAAAATTTCATATTGTTACCTTTATAAAATATATTTTGTAATATTATACACAATTATGTTTACTTTACAAATGAACTTTTATAATAAATTTTTCTTT
>CACWKJ010000182.1 GCA_902761395.1 uncultured Elusimicrobium sp.
TAGCCGATTTAATATCATCTCTACCTTTAAAATCTCTATCTTGAGAGCTATATACGGTTCTACCGAATTGGCTTCTAATAGGATTCATCGGATTTTGTCTGCGATACTCTGTATACTTCAAGAAAGCATGAACACCGAAAGTTATAAGCAGTCCTATTCCTGCAACAGGAAGTGCAGCACCTATAGAACCTAAAAGAGCTCCTGTTATGAAATAGGAAACTATACCAAATGTAACCGACAAGTTACCAAGCCACAAAGTTATAACTTTTCTTGAATTTGTTAAGCTTTGAAGTATATCGGCATAAGGTATATAACTTCTAAAAGGAACAACTTCCGTTGTAAAATTGTAATTTCTCTTATTTGTAGCGGCATACTTATCTCCGGAATAAATACCATCAGAAATATTATTATCAATGAATGACATGTACCTTGATACGTATTGCGGTGTTCTGAAATCCGCATCTATATCGTAATAAGAGAAATTTTCATCCGGTCTGGTAGGAAGTCTGCTACCAAAACCACCTTTTACACCAAACAAAGCTCTAAAGCCAAACTTCTTAAAATAACCATCCATTATATTTGTATAGTGTAAAAATCTCGGACTCATTTCCGCTTTACCGGTTAAACCTTCATTTTCTTGCGGTTTAATATTCGTCTTGTAGCCGTTATATGAACCAAGAACTGCTGCCTTGTATATACCTTCTTCTTCGTCTATCTTATCTTTATGTGCTTCATAATATTTTATGGCTCTTCTCATCTTTCTGGATTTGAAGAAGTTTCTTATTTTATTGAAGAAACCTTTTTGTTTATCCATTTCGTCGAGAGCATACTTCATTTGATTTATTTGTTCTTGAATACTTATTCCTTTCTCAACAAAATTCATAAATCTGGACGTTTCTACATTTATCATATAACCGACTTTATCGGCATTTCCTTCAGCAATCATCTTCTTAGCTTCAAAGAACAAGAAGTTTCTGAAACCGATTGCTTCTTGTCTCATAGAGTCGCAAGCGATATATATGTAGTAGAACAATAATAAATCTTCGTTTGTGAAATTTCCGGTATTATCTTCGATAAATTGTTTTCTCTCCTCTTCAGGCAAAGTTTCTGCCATAACATTTTTTATCCACCATCTGTATTCGGAGAATACGGATTGATCATTTTTGTCATTAGCATGCATTTGTTTATACTGTTCATACTCTTTCTTTAACTGATCCTCTGTTCTTGTATCTCCTTCGGTAACATAGGCGGCTTTCCAATCTTCAAAAGATAAAACTTGGAGATTTTCTTGTAAGAAATCTTGAATATAATCCATTAAATCCACAGCACTTGCTTTATTGATATCGGTAATGGTTTTTCCATGCTTTTGTGCCCAAACTTTGAACATCTCTGCATGTTTTTGGTTCATAATGTTGGAACCTTCCAACGCTCTCTTGAATCTTTGCTCATCAAAGTTATGAGCGGCAACATGATCATTAACGATACGTCCGGCCACAGATTGTTTTGTACTTCCTTCTAAAACTTCTCTTTCTTGTTCGGTAACTTGCTGCATTTGTTCTGCTTTCTCTTCATCTGTCGGCGGTGCAGCCGATTCTATTACTTTTTCTTTCTTTCTTATCTCTTTTCTCTTTTTGTTTTTCTGTGCATTGGCAATCGCAAGTAATCCTATGAAAAGTACGGGAACAGCAATAAATGCTATCTTCAAAACTAACGGATTAACATATCTCGTTAAGTTAAGCCATAAAACTTTTAATTCATTTCCCCAATCTGAAAAAGCATCGGTTTGATCTTTACTTTCAAGGTTTCCATGTCTACCATAAACATAAGAATATTCCAAGAATGTCGGATGTTCATCTGCAACATAATGTGAAGGTTCATAATATGTACTTGTAACAGAATATTTATTACCTTTTGTTGTGTTTTCTGTAGAAGAATAAATTTTAGTTATTGTTAGTGTTATTCCATTACCCAAATCTATTCCATACGGAATTTGATCTTGTGTTTCAACATTAGAAACTTTTGCTAATAAATCATCGTAATCAACTTTATTATTTATATAACTTAAATTTTTCAACAAAGGTTCCCAATTACGTCCATCTTTTCCATCTTCACCTCTGGTTAATCTAAAATATTCATCGTCTTCAGGATTCAACAAGAAGGCATATTGAGATTTTCCTCTTCTGTTTAACATATTAACTTCATAATTATTATTTGCAAATGTTCCAAAAGGAGTATCTGTTATTGCATATTCATATATTTCAAAGTACTTTAATCCATCACTCTTGAATACAACAGTATCCAAACCGCTCATCTGCGAACGATATCTTGCTACAGCTTCTGCTTGACCTGTAAAGAAATTCGGATTAAGCTCATAAGCTACTCTATCTCTAACACCTGCAAACCAACTATCATCATTAAAATTAGGAGTTGAATACATTGTGTAAATCAAGGATATGTACTCATTATCTCCTTCCGT
>CACWKJ010000183.1 GCA_902761395.1 uncultured Elusimicrobium sp.
ACATTTTTTATTTTAGTCGGATGTTTTGCAAAGAAAAACGAACAACAGCCGACTTTTGTAGGTATGGCAAATCCGTGGACAGATTGCGGAACGGATTTTGAACAAGCCTCACTTATTGCAGGTTTCACGTTTCCGTTAAAACTTTCAAAATGTGATGTTAGGGCAATGGATGGCATGATGGAAATAAATTATCCGTTGGATGAAACAAGAACCGTTTGCCTAAGAAAAACCGACACCGATAAATTTGCTAATAACGGTGATATTAGTGGAGTATATATAGACTATCCGATAAAAAAAGAAATCCTGCTAAAAGGGTGCGTTCCTATACAAACCAGGGGAAGCAGAGACAAAATATACGTCATGAATATGGCAGCTTCAGCCGGATATTATTCCGCTTACTGTAAAGATGGTATGACAGTGGAAGAAATAGAAGGAATATATGATATTATTGCTGAAGCTGAAATGACTAAAATATTATAATTTTAGATGTTAAAATAGTCAGCTAATTTCCATTCAAAAGCAAATTTTACACAAATTTGAAAAAAAACCATAATAAGTGCTGTTTTTATTGCCGCACCTAGTCTATCAATTCGAATAAGTTTTGTTATTTTTCCGAAAATAAAAATTGCAAACATATATATAATAGGATAAATGAAGATAGCTGAAATTATATCGAGTTTTAAAAAATGCTCCAACACAAACTGGAAAACGGTTATAATAATTGAGAAAAAAAACAATTTTATTACATCATAGTGAAGATCGTTTACTATTTTTGATGAAAAAGCTACAGCAAGAAAATTTGCTATAAAGTAAGCTATAAAGTATATCATTTGTGCTCTACTCATTTTTTCCTCCAACAAGTTTTAGTTTATACTAATTATATAATTTTTTTTGCAATTAACAAATTTCTGTAATATAAACAAATATCTACTAAAACCAACAAAAAATTAAACAAATACAAATAAAAAACACCATCCATATTGTAGAAATATTTATGCAACAAACCTGCAACGTATCCCACTTCTACTACATACATAAATAAAAGACTTTTCCCTGCATTTTGTTTTGAAGTGTAACTTTTATAAATTGAAAAAGGCCATGCACTTGCAAAACATAATAACATCAATATTTCAAAATGACTCATAAAATACTCCCTTCTACCCCTCTAGTTGTCCGGCCAAATAGCCGGTGGAAAATGCCGCTTGCAAATTAAATCCGCCGGTTGGTCCGTCTATATCTAAAATTTCTCCGCAAAAATAAAGATTTTCTATTAACTTTGATTTCATTGTGCTTTGTTCCACTTCTTTTAACGAAATTCCGCCTTTGGTAATAATGGCTTCATCTATAGGTCTTGTAGAAATAATTTTGAATTTTATATTTCTTAAACCGTCAAATATTTTTTTTCTTTTTTCTTTGTTTATTGAGGAACAAGTTTCCGTCCAGTTTATATTATTTTTATCCATAAACGGTTCCATCATCTGTACAGGTAAAAGAGTTTTCAGCATATTTCTTACAGGTAAATTACCGAAATTGTTCAACTCCCTTATAAGTCTGTCATCTAACTGTTTGTCATCCAAAGCCGGTTTTAAATTTACGGAAATTTCAACGGATTTTTTTTGTTCAAGCAACGAAAATACTTGTGAACTTACCGTAAGAATTAAAGGTCCGGTTAACCCGAAAACAGTAAATTCTATTTCCCCGAATAATTTGGTTACAATTTTATTGTTTGCCAAAACTGAAATTTCAATGTTTTTAAGTTTTAGTTTGTTTAATTGTTTTAAAGTTTTATCGTCGGATACTAAAGGAACAAGTGCAGGTTGAGGTTTTATTATTGTGTGCCCTGCACTTTTTGCCAAATTGTAACCGTCACCGGTTGAACCGGTTAACGGATAAGATTTTCCGCCCGTCGCTAAAATAAATTTGGCTGCAGAATATTGTGTGCCGTTTTTTAATAAAACGCTTTCTATTTTTTTATCTTTATAAGCAAATTTTGTTACTTCACTGCCTGTAACAATTTTTACATTGTTATTCTTAACAAATTTTATTAAAGCATTTACTACATCGTGAGCATCATTACTTTCGGGAAAATATCTTCCGCCTCGTTCCAAATTACATTTTACCCCTAACTCTTCAAAAAAGTTGATAGTATCGGTATTAAAAAATTTGCTGAATGCACTGTATAAAAATTTGCCGTTATTACCGAAATTATCGACAAACTCTTTTAAATCGGCGCTGTTTGTAACATTACATCTGCCTTTACCGGTAATGGAAAGTTTTATTGCAGGTCTTGTTTTCTTTTCCAATAACAGAACGGATTTCCCTTGTTGTGCGGCAATACCCGCAGCAATAAGACCGGAAGCGCCCGCACCTATCACTATAACATCCGCATTATTCATGATATTTTGATTTTAAATCTTTTAAAAGATTATCTATTTTTGAGTAAAGTAAATTTATATCGTTTGTATC
>CACWKJ010000184.1 GCA_902761395.1 uncultured Elusimicrobium sp.
TTTTGCAAAAACTTTATCGTTATAATAAAGATTAAAATCCGTATAAACTTTTAATTTTGAAAGTTCCGAAATCCATATTTCCGCTTTTATCTCTTCGGACCAGAAAGGTAAAACATCCGTAAATTCCATGTTTATTTCGGTTATTATCCAGTATTGGTTAGTAGCAAACAAGTCGTAAGCAGCCATCTTTTTTGTTGCCGTATATCGTGCAAAAGCATCCTGCAAATACATAATTGCGGATATCGGTCTTAACTTATAATTGAACAAATCCATATTATCAAGTATTACATTGTAAGTGTGTGAATATTTTTGCATAAACAAAACCCCCGGCAGAAAATTGCACTTATTATATCTTTTTTTGGGATAATAAGACAGATTTTTTATAAAATTTGACTTAGAGTTGCTCTAATTTTGTAAAATAGAAAGATAGAAGAATGGAAGAAAATAGGAAATTAAAAGATAACAAAATTTGTTTTCAACAAATTTTACAACTCAGCTTCCAATTCTCCAATCTTCTAATCATCTAATCTTCTAACAAAATCCGGAGGATTTTTATGAAGCTAAAAATAACAGTAGCAGTTTTATTGGTAGCAGTTGTAGGAGCGATTTTTTTATTAAAAAGTAATAATAACGGAGGCGAAGTTATGGCAGCAGCGGAATCAACAACAAAAGTAAACGGCGGTAAAAAAGTTTTGGTGGCATATTTTTCCAAAAACGGTGAACAATACAGTGTAGGAACAATAAAGAAAGGTAATACGGAAATAATTGCAGAAATGATAGCAGCAAAAACAGGCGGAGATACATTTGAAATTAAAGTTGCAAACGATAAATATCCTAAAGCATATAATGATTTAATAAACTATGCGCAAACTGAAAAAAGAAATAACGAAAGGCCGGAAATTGCAGACAAAGTAAATGTTGCGGATTATGATGTAATATTCGTCGGTTATCCTAACTGGTGGGGCGATATGCCGATGCCTGTTTACACTTTTTTGGAAAGTTACGATTTTTCAGGTAAAACAGTAATACCTTTCGGAACACATGAAGGCAGCGGTTTG
This sequence comes from uncultured Elusimicrobium sp., assembly GCA_902761395.1. GTDB lineage: Bacteria > Elusimicrobiota > Endomicrobiia > Endomicrobiales > Endomicrobiaceae > Ruminimicrobiellum. Next base: position 1,059 of record CACWKJ010000184.1, read on the forward strand.
GCAGGAAGTGAAAGCAAAATAAAATCAATAACAAAAGCATCCGAAGTAAAAAAAGGTTTAGGTGTTTACGGACATGTTGCACAAAACAGCAAATCCGAAGCCGATAAAAAAGTTTCCGATTGGTTAAAAGGATTAGGATTTTAATTCTACAAATACTTTTGGGAGATTAAAATGAAAAAAATATACGGTGCAATGATTTTGTTTTTAACAATGGTATTATTTGTGTCTGTTTCTTATGCTGAAGAAGAAGTTACAACAAACGACGGTGCAATAACAATAAATATATACTACGGCGGTAAAAAAGGAAATGCCAAGAAGTTTGTTAAAGAAATGGAAAAGTCCGGCACGGCAGATGCTATTCGTAAAGAAAAGGGAAATATAAGATACGAATATTTTTACCCTGCAAACAGTAAAGATACCGTTCTTTTAATAGACAGTTGGGAAAATCAACAAGCACTTGATGTTCATCATGCTTCACCTATGATGGGAAAAATTGCCGAACTCAGGAATAAATACGATTTACACATGAAAGTTGAAAGATATGTTGAAGATGTAAACGGTATTCCGAAATCCGATGATAAGTTTATAAAAAAATAAGGCAAAAAATGGACAGAAGAAAATTTTTAAAAAATTCATTACTGGCTGCAGGGGTGCTTGCAGGAAGTGCAATTTTTAAACAATCTGTTTTTTCAAATACATCTGATACGGAGAACAAAAAAATGAAAATTTTGGTTTTGACAGGCAGTCCGAGAAAAAACGGGAATTCAAATATTTTGGCAGACAATTTTATAAAAGGTGCAACGGAAAAAGGACATAAAGTATACAGATTTGACAGTGCATTTAAGAATGTTCATCCCTGTATCGGTTGTAACAAGTGCGGAATGGACGGACCTTGTGTATTCAACGACGATTTTAATTTTGTCAGAGAACATATTGTTGATGCCGATTTGGTTGTTTTTGTAACTCCTATGTATTATTTCGGTATATCGGCACAACTTAAAGCAGTTATAGACAGATTTTATGCAATAAACGGTAAAATTCATGTGCCTAAAAAAGCAGCTCTTTTTATGACTTATGCAAACAATTCAAGTCACGATGAACAACCTATAAGAACACATTATGATGTTTTGTTGGATTATCTCGGATGGAAAGATACAGGCAGATTTATTGTCCCGGGAGTATGGACGGCAGGTTCAATAAACAGAACAGATTATCCGAAAAAAGTGTATGAGTTCGGAAAAAGTTTATAAAAATATATTTGACATTAGAGTTACTTTAAGTAATACAATTTAACGACAGGTTATAAGGGTATGAGGTTATAAGTTTATAGGTTTAACGACGAGTAAAAGCTAAAAAACAACTAATAACCTAATAACCCTATAATCCCGTAACCTAAAG
>CACWKJ010000185.1 GCA_902761395.1 uncultured Elusimicrobium sp.
CAGATGTTTTTTTAGACAAATCTTTTACTGATAAAAAAGTAAAAGAAGTATTGGATGCTTTTTTTGAACAGTATATTGTAGATAATACTTCATCTTGGAGTATCAGAGGAAATATACTGGAAACATTCAAAAAACTGTATAAAAAAGAAATAACAAAAAAAATAGTAGAGATAAAAAAGAAAGTAAAGTATTCCGAAGAGTTATCTAAACTGAATAATGCGTTTATAGAAATTTGTAAAAAAGTTTTGGAAATAGAAAATATACCGAAATTTATAGGCGGTAGAATAAAACTTCAAAAATATGCAAGTGATATCGTTTCAAAAAAGAAGTCTTTGTTTGATGATAATATAACTTCTTTTTTTGCAAAGGATGAAGTTCCTTATGTAACAACTCTTCCGCAGGAACAGCATAGTGCTAAATTGGAAGAAGTTTTTTTTAAAGGCAAGAGTATTATTCTTGCCTTTATGGAATTTAAGGCAAAACATTTTTACGATAACTATATAAAGATGTTTGATAGTATATTAAAAGAATTTGAAATAAGAGCAAAGTTGGATTCCGTAATGTTCTTGCAAGATATAAATAAACAGGTATCTAAAGTCTTTTATGAACAAGAGTTGGCTCCGGAAATTTATTTGAGTTTATCCAACAATTTTACCGATTTTCTTATAGACGAATTTCAAGACACAAACCAAACTCAGTGGCAAACGTTAAAACTTATAGTTGAAGAAAACCTTTCGAAAGGCGGTTCGTTTTTCTATGTCGGAGATAAAAAGCAAGCAATTTACGGTTTTAGAGGCGGAGATTATAAAATTTTCGATGTTCCTCGAATAGAGTTTGCAAATTATTTCCCTCAACTTACTGTATTGGATACAAACTACAGAAGTTGTAAAGCAATAGTGGATTTTAATAATAAATTATATTCGCAAGACAATATAGTTAAATTGTTAAATTATATAGGTAACGACAAAGGTTTAACAAATATAGAAAAATATTGTGAAGGAATAGTAGAAGTTTTTAAAGATTCCGAACAAAAATGTAATACTCAAGAATCCGGTTATGTCGAGATAGCATATAAGGAATATAGTGAAGAAGATGTTGATGAAATAGTAAAAAAATATTTGTATGAAACTGTAGATGATGTAATAAAAAGATTTTCAAAAAAAGATATAACAATAATTTGCAGAAAAAACGAAGAAATAGAAAAAGTCGGCAGATGGTTACTTGAAAAGAACATAGATATAGAATCTTTTCAAACACTGAATATAATAAATTCTCAAATAATAAAAGAGTTGTTTTCCATATTGCAATTTCTTAATATGCCGACAGACAACATATCTTTTGTTTCTTTTATTACAAGTGAAATTTTCTTGAAGATAACCGGTTTAAAAAAAGAAGATATGTTTAAATTTATAACGGATAATTCTCTTGAAACCGTCAACAATAATAATCTCTATATTAAATTCAGAAAAGCATATCCTAAAGTTTGGCAGGATTATATAGAAGATTTTTTTGATAGAGCAGGGTTTGTTGCCGTATACGAAATGGCAGTATCTTTAATTTCAAAATATAAAGTAACAGAAAATTTTGAAAAATATTCGAACGTTATATACAGATTTTTGGAAATAATTTGTGACTTTGAAAAAACTAATCAAGGATTACAAAATTTTATAGATTATTTTAATGATTTTGAAAAGAATGAAAAGAACGAAAAATTTTTTATAAAAGTGCCGTCATCAGACGCAATAAAAATTACTACAATACATAAATCAAAAGGGCTTGAATATAATGTTGTTATAATGCCTTATTTTTATATACAACAAGTCGGAAAAACAGATAATATATTTCCTGTGGAGAATAAACAGGAAGTATCGTTCTTAAACATAAAGCAAACAATGACCGGTTACTCACAGTATTTAAAAGATATTTATTACGAAAAATATTTCAAAGACATTTCAAACGAACTTAACGGTTTATATGTTTCCACAACAAGGGCAGTATATGAGTTTTATGCTCTTATAACTCACAAAAACACAAAAACAGGAAGTAAAAAAAGTTATATTGAAATGTTTATAGATGAAGATACAAGAAGTTTCGGCGTTAAAGGAAAAAAGAAATCTAAATCTCGTAATGATGATGAAGAAATTGTGAAAAATATGGAAATAACCTCTACGAAACTCCAAGATATTGTAGATATAATAAATGACAGTTCATTGGAAATTTACGGAAAAAAACATAAAGATATTTTGCTGAACGGAAAAATAATTCATTATGCTTTGTCTCAAATAGAAACTTTTAATTCGGAAAATTTACAAAACAAAATTGAAAATGCCATAGAAAGTACACAACTTGTATATCCTGACCAAGATTTAAATTTTTTCAAGGAAAAACTTTTAAGTTTATTATCAAATAAAGATATAGCAAAGTTGTTTGATGAAAAAAATACCGTATTTAACGAA
>CACWKJ010000186.1 GCA_902761395.1 uncultured Elusimicrobium sp.
CGTTCCGAAAATGAAAAAGTTAAAAATAGAAGCAATATTTCATTCCGGAATGTATGAATACGATACAACTCTTGCTTATGTTGATTTAAGATCCGCGGATGAAATGTTTTCTTTTGACGGCGGTGTAAGCGGTATAGCAATAAAAACTTCAAGTTTCGATAAAGCAACAAAATTTGCAAAAGATTTGCAGGAAAAATTAGGGTATCCTTACAGAGCAAGATCTTGGATAGAAATGAACAAAAATCTTTTTTCAGCTTTGAAACTTGAAAAAATTATGATGTTTATAATACTTGCTTTAATTATTATAGTTGCCGCATTTAATATAATTTCAAATATACTTTTGCTCAGCGTGGAAAAAGCAAAAGAAATAGGAATATTATCTGCTATGGGGTTTTCAAAGTTTGCAATATCGAAAATATTTTTTTATGAAGGAATTATTGTCGGATCAGTCGGAACTGTTTTAGGGTTGGCTTTGGGAATATTCATAAGTTACGGACTTAAAAATTTTGAAATATTTAAACTTCCAAAAGGTGTATATTATGTCGACAGGTTACCTGTTATGATAATACCTGCGGATATTTGTTTGGTTGCGATATGTGCTTTTGCAATAACAATAATTGCAGGGTTGTATCCGGCATATCAGGTATCTAAGTTGGAACCTTTGGAAGCAATAAGATACAACTAAAATTTTTGCTTTGCAAAAATTGAGGTATAGAGGGCTGGAGGAATAGAGGTATAGAAAAATATAGTATGAAATTTAGTTATCCGTACTTCCTACATCCATACCTCCATACATCTGGATAAAATGAAACTTGAAACTAAAAACTTAACTAAAAATTATATTGTGCCTAAATCCGGAGAAGTAAAAGTTCTCAAGGGTATAGATTTATTAATAAATTCCGGTGAAAAGGTGGCTTTGACGGGCCCGTCAGGTGCCGGTAAAAGTACACTTATCCACATTTTGGGACTTATGGATAAACCTACATCCGGCAATGTTTTAATTGATGGTAACGATATAACTTCTTTCAGCCCTTCAAAACTTGCGAAAATGAGAAAAGAAAATATCGGCTTCGTTTTCCAGTTTCATTATTTGTTGGCGGATTTTACCGTTATGGAAAATATTTTGATGCCGGTATGGAACGAAAGGAAAACAAAAAAAGAGTATGCTTTAAATATGTTGGAAACAATGGGCTTAACCGACAGAGCAAACCATATGCCTAACGAGTTATCCGGAGGGGAACAACAACGAGTGGCCCTTGCAAGGGCATTGATTAATAATCCGAAAATACTTTTTGCCGATGAACCGACGGGCAATTTAGACAGGAAAACAGGTGAAAAAATAGAAACTTTGATGTTTGAAATGTGTAATAAATTAAAAACAACTTTATTGGTTGTTACTCACAGCCAGGAACTTGCAAACTTGGCAGACAGACAAATAAAAATAGTAGATGGAAAAATTTGCTAAAAAATTGCAAAGCAATTTCAAAAGATATATTATTATATATATTATATTTATATAAATAATAAATAATATTACTAAAACAATAGGAGAGTGGCCAAATGAAGATTTATCTTAACGGAAAATTTGTAAACAAAGAAGATGCTGTAGTATCAGTTTTTGATCATGGTGTTCTTTACGGAGACGGAGTATTTGAAGGTATAAGAGCATATAACGGAAGAGTATTCAGATGCAAAGAACATATCGACAGACTTTATGACAGTGCAAAAGCTATAGCACTTGATATCTGTATGACAAAAAAAGAAATGACAAATGCATTGTTGGATACATTGGCAATAAATAAATTGGACGATGCTTATATAAGACTTGTTGTTACAAGAGGAGCAGGTGATTTGGGGTTGGATCCTGCAAACTGCGGAAAACCGACAGTATTTATTATTGCAGACAAAATTTCTTTGTATCCTGATTCATTGTATAAAAACGGTCTTGAAGTTATTACCGTATGCACAAGAAGAAATTCACCTGATGCATTAAGCCCGAACATTAAATCATTAAACTATTTGAACAACATAATGGCAAAGATGGAAGCAAAAAGAGCAGGAGTTTTGGAAGCAATTATGTTAAACAGAGAAGGATATGTTGTTGAATGCAGCGGTGATAACATTTTCATAGTTAAAAACGGAATCGTTTTCACACCGCCGGCAACAGCAGGTGCATTAAAAGGTGTTACAAGAAACACATCAATGGAACTTTTGAAGAATAAATTGAAATTAGATGTAAGAGAAGTTTTAATTGCTCCTTACGATTTATATACAGCAGATGAATGTTTCTTAACGGGAACAGCTGCTGAAGCTATACCTGTAGTAAAAGTTGACGGCAGAGTAATAGGAGACGGAAAACCGGGTAAAGTATTCCCTAAACTTTTGAAAGAGTTTAAGGCATTAACAAGATCAACCGGTGAACCTATAAAAAGAAAAAAATAAAATTAA
>CACWKJ010000187.1 GCA_902761395.1 uncultured Elusimicrobium sp.
CCGGCTATAAATGTTCCGCCGAAAAATCCTACAAGTATTATTAAAATAATAGCTACTTTATGTTTTCTGAAAAAATTCATCATAATTGTGTTGCCCTCTCCTATATGTTTTCTTCGGTTTCTTCAGCGTTTTCTTCTTTCTCGATCATTACGCTTTTACCTTTAAAAATAGCACCTTCATTTATTGATAAAACGGTGGTTGTTATATCACCGGTAACTTTGGATTTAGGTAGTAACTCTATGGATTCCGTTGCGGTAATGTTTCCTTCTACAACACCGTCAACTACAACATAATTTGCACAAATGTTACCTTTTACGTGTGCATTTTCTCCGACTATAACATTTGCAGCTTCTTTAATGTTACCGATTAAAGTGCCATCTATTCTTAAACTTTTTGTTGCGCTAATCTCGCCCCTGAAAGTTGTTCCGTTTCCTATTAATGTTTCTATTGTATCAAATAATTTTTTATTTTTCTTGTTCATATCAATTGTACCTTCTAATTTAAATAACTGCTTAAATATTTCATCGGGTTTATCGGTCTTTTGTTAAGATGTAATTCGTAATGTACATGAGGACCTGTTGATCTTCCGGTACTTCCCATCTTTGCAATTTCCTGCCCTTTAGTTACCAACTCACCTTTTTTTACCAACATCTTTGCAAGATGAGCATAAACAGTTCTGTATTTATGGCCGTGTTCTATTGCAATAACATTTCCGTAACCTCTCATCCAACCGGAAAAAGCAACAACTCCGTCGGCAGTAGCTACTATAGGGGTATTCTTTTTGTTTGCAATATCTATTGCCGGATGGAAAAATTTTGTGTTAAAAATAGGATGAAATCTTATTCCGTAAGGAGAAGATATCATCCCTTTGCAAGGCCATATTGAAGGAGTATATCTAAACATTTCTCTTTGTTTTGCTATATGATTTATAACTTCGGAATAACTTTTCATTGAAGCTTTGTATTCTTCAAGCAATTCAAAAGATTGTTTTGATATATCCTGATAATCTATAGTATCTATTTTACCGGATAACAACATTGATAATGCACTGGATTCTATAGGTGTAGGCCCTCCTGCACCCAAATCATTTTCGATTATTATTCTTTTTGAATCCATTGCCAAAAGTGAACGAATATGGTCATCATTTTGTTTTACTTGGGCTAACATTTCTTTGGATTTTTTTATTTGGTCTGCAAAGAAAAGCATTCTTGCTTTCATTATTTTATTGTCTGCTTTTATTGCTAAATAATCTATATGTTTTCCTGATATAAAACCTGCCCATAAGGTCATACCTGTCCAACCGAAAAATACAATAAGAAGAAACAACACGGAGAAATTAAACTTAAACGGTTTAATTTTCCCGTGATGAATGAAAACAATAGTAACCTTCCTTCTTAGTTCCCCAAGAAGTTCTTTAATCTTCATAATAAATTTTGCCATAAAGTCCTAAAAGTATAACACAAAAATATTAATATTTCAATATGTTTTTTATTTTTGTAAAATAATGATAATATTTATTAGAGATAATTTTATTATGAAAATATTAATTGTTAAGCCAAGTTCGTTTGGTGATGTTGTTCAAGCGAACCCGATATTACAAGCTGTAAAGAGCAAATGGAAAGACAGTTTGACAGACTGGCTTGTTTTCACACAATGGAAACAGGTTGTTGAATTATTCCCAAATATTAACAGTATAAAATGTTGGGACAGGAAAGGCGGAATAAAAGCTTTTTTTGAAACTCTTAAAGAATGTAATAAAGAAAATTATGATTTGGTTATAGATTTGCAAGGCCTTTTAAGAACTGCCATATTTTGTAAGTTGTTAAAAGCTAAACAAAAAGTAGGTGTCAGCGGAATGAAAGAATTAAGTTGGTTATTGATAAAAGAGCCTTATAAAAGAAACAAAAACGAAAATGCCGTAATTAGAAATCTTAATTCTTTAAGTTATATAACAAAAGAAAAATATGAACCTTCTTTTAATATAAAGATTGATACTGTTCCATACAATATATTATATGAACATGATATAAAAAAAGATGATAAGCTTGTTGCTTTTGTCCCTTTTTCAAGAGGGAAAACAAAAACTTGGAATAGTGACAACTATATTGCTTTAGCAGATATGGTAAAATCTTTTGATAAAGATATAAAAATTATTATTTTAGGTTCGCAAGCCGATTATGGTAAAATAAAGAGTGATAATATAATTGATTTATGCGGAAAAACGAACATAAAAGAATTGGCGGGAATTTTATCCGTATGTGAAATTGCCGTTGGTGCAGATACCGGTGCAATGCATTTGGCAAATGCTATAGGTATAAAAAATATTTTTATTTTCGGAGGTTCGGATATAAAAGAAACCGCACCTTACGGGAATAATTCAAAAGTGATATCGGCAAATTTAAGTTGCAGTCCTTGCAGAGGAA
>CACWKJ010000188.1 GCA_902761395.1 uncultured Elusimicrobium sp.
TACCACTGCACCGTACTTTGCAACATATTCTTTTGCATTTTCATCTTTACCGGACAAAAGGTTTCTTGCATATTCGTCATCAATTGTCCAATCTACACTGGGGTTACATATTGCCAAATCAAGACCGGCATTTATTGCCATTTTAAGAAAAGTTGAATTTATTGTTTGTCTTGACGGCAACCCGAACGATATATTTGATACTCCCAAAATTGTTTTACATTCCGGGAATAATTTCTTGGATTCTTTTATTGCCGTTAAAGTTTCCTGAACTTGTTTTGCGGATGAACTTACAGCCAATGTAAGATAATCGAAAACAATTTCTTCTCTTTTTACGCCGAACTTGTCTGCATAAGACAAAATCTTTTCCGCTATTTTTATTCTGTCTTGCCAAGTTTTCGGGATACCTTTTTCATCTACACATAATCCGATAATACTTGCACCGTATCTTTTTGCTATCGGTAAAATCTTTTCAAGTTTTTCAGTTTCACCGTTAACCGAATTTATTAACGGTTTGCCTGCACAATGTTTACACGCATTTTCCAATGCATCGGCAAAACTTGAATCTAAAGACAGGGGGAGATTTACTATTTCCTGTATTTCGTTTACCGCATTAATAATAAGTTTTGTTTCATCTCCGCCGGGAAGGCCCATATTAACATCCAAAATGTCCGCGCCTGCCTGTGCTTGAGTTCTTGCTTCCGATTTTACCAATCCGAATATATTTTGCGAAAGTTCCGCCTGGAACTTTTTTCTTCCCGTAGGGTTTATTCTTTCCCCTATTTTTATAGGCCTGTTTAAAAGGTTTAAATCAATAGCTTTTGTTCTTGAAGATAACAAGTGATGTGTTACTTGTTTTCTTTTAACGGGCGGCTTATTTTTTAATTTTTCGGATAACATTTTTATATATTGAGGACCTGTTCCGCAACATCCGCCCAACATATTTATTCCGTAATCGTATGCTTTTAAACAAACTTCGGTAAATTCTTCCGGAGTACCCGGAAAAATAGTTTTTCTGTTTATAAATTGCGGCATACCGGCATTAGGTTTAAAAGATATCGGTAAGTTTGTATTTTCCGCCATAAACTTTGCAAGTTTTAAAAGGTCTTTCGGCCCGACGGAACAGTTCATTCCTATAGCATCAACATCAAGACTTTCCGCCATAGCGATAAAACTTAAAACATCCGTTCCGGTAACCGAAGTTCCTTCATTTGTAAATGTCATTTGAGTAATAACAGGACCGGAATATACATCTTTTACGGCAAGTACCGCCGCTTTTAACTCTTTAATTTCGGTCATGGTTTCTATAACTATTAAATCCACACCGCTGTCTCTTAAAAGTTCGGCTTGCTGTTTAAATGTTTCGTATGCCTGGTCAAAAGAAACATTTCCCAACGGATACAAATATGAACCTATTGAAGAAATGTCACCGGCAACAAAAGAACCTTTTTGTTGTGCATGTTTTTTTGCAATTGATACACCTGCAAAAATTATATCTTTTATTTTGTTTTCAAGATTATATTGTGCAAGTTTCAACTTGTTTGCACCGAAAGTGTTTGCAAGAATAATGTCGGAACCGCTGTTGATATATGATGAATAAATTTTTTCTATTCTTTCGGGAAACTTTATATTCAATTCTTCGGGAGTAGATACGCCTTCCAAAAAATTGTATTTTTGAAGTTCCGTTCCGGTAGCACCGTCAAGTATTAAAACTCTTTTTGCTAATAGTTCTTTAAATTCTTGTCTGTTCATATCCTGTATATTTTATCATAATTTTATAGTATTAGCTAAGCAACTTTAATTTTTGAATTATAACTTTGCATTTCGCTCCTTTATGTACCATCCGCTACCGCTTACATTTCAGTACACCGCAGTCGCTAAATGCTTTGTTCTAATTCAAAACTTGAAAAGTCTTGAATTGCCAAACAACGACAACGACTGATTTTGCGATAATGCTTTTTTTGTCATTCCGTGCTGCGACACGGAATCTATCGAAACATTAATTCCTTATTTATGAAAATGTGTCTTTATTTTTATAGATTCTGAATCAAGTTCAGAATGACAAATGACTGGATTGCCACGCCGACAAGTCGGCTCGCAATGATAACTTGATCGTTGGAGACCTTAAGATATTGTGTTTCCTTATTGTTGTTCTTGGCTTTCAAAGGATTTAATATTTTAAATAAGAATGAAGCATTTGCCGACTGCGGTGTACAAAAGTGAAACGGTACATAAAGAAGGTAAATGCGAAATTATTATTTAAAAGATAAATCCGTTTCGCCAAAATAAGTATATTTTATGCAGCACTCAGAATTGCACGATATCGTTTAATATCGTCTATTTGGACTGTTACTTCTATGTTTTCAATGGTATCATCGTACAATATGTCATTCAAGAAAGCATCAATAAATGC
>CACWKJ010000189.1 GCA_902761395.1 uncultured Elusimicrobium sp.
AGTTTGTCAGGAAGCTATAGACGAAAATGCAAAAATCGTTGCAGATTATAAGTCGGGTAAAAAATCTGCTATCGGTGCTTTGGTTGGTGCCGTAATGAAAAAATCTAAAGGTAAAGCCAACCCACAAATGGTAAACAAAACTTTAACTGAACTTTTAAACAAATAAAATTTTGTTTAAATATAAAAAGGAAGAGCTATGTTAACGACATAGCTCTTCCTTTTTGAAGATTTTCATATTCACATACCCACGAATCTATTTTATATACAAATTCTTTTAGATTATAATATCATTTTTTCATAATATAGCAGAGTGCATAATAAGGAGGCATATTATTATGTGGTTGCGAGTTACCACTTGTTGTAGTTGTATCAGAATTATTGGTTGGTTTCATAACAACATCATTGCTATAATAATCTCCATGACCAACTCCACCTGAACCAATAATTGGATTTGTATAATTATGACCATGGCTGGGCATTTCGTCTATTGTTAAAATATGTTCACTCTCTCCGCCTTTTGAATCAACTGCATAATTATGTCCCGCACCTAAAACAAATCTGTCTGTTAAATTAGGTGTTCCGTTGTTTCCGTCACATAATACCCAACCTTCAGGAATATTATTTACCGAACCGGACCAAATAATTATACCACCTTTGGGAACCATAAAATATTCTGTATTTCCTACAATTGATTTTGCACCGGCAGAATCTACAACAAACTTTTTATCATTACCTACTGTTACAGAAAATTCCGCATTTTCTCTTACAATTGCCTTTTCTGATGTATTTGAATGCAATGCATAAGGCATTGCTGTCAATTTTTCTCTCGGTTCCAATTTTTTACTGTCTATTTCAATTTCAATGTAATAATCTTTACCTCTCCAGTCTACATCCGGATTTAAAACTACCGAAAAAATTCCGCTAGAAACAACTACAGACATTGCCCCGGATTCCCACTTTGCTGTTCCACCCGTTAACTGATTATAAATTTTAAAGTTCATATTCTTTGTTGCATTAACTTCTGTCCTGTATTCTTTAAGTTTTCCGTTATATCTTATTTCGTTTGGAACATCGGCTATAACTAAATTGGCAATTAAAACAAACGTTGTCATTAAAAAAAATTTTTTTAACATATTACTCCGCCTTACTATTTGCAAAATTCTTTATATTTGAAACTACACTTACTTTATTATCATCAATATCTACAACGTGAAAACCATACACATTTATAACCATTGTGTTATCAACTCTTGTGATTTGTTCCGTCATTTGTCCTTCAAAATGAACATGTCCGTGAAACCAAATTAAAGGATTAAACTTTTTAAGAAATTTTTTAAAACACAAAAAGCCCTTATGGCAAGTATCTTGTTTATCATGAATACCCAATATAGGAGCATGAGAAACAACTATTATTTTTTTCTTCTTTCTTCTAAATATAAAATCTTTTATTTGCTGAATTCTTATTTTTCTTGATACTTTACTTACAATTCTTGCCATTTCTTTTTCGGTATATTGGTAACCTTTCATATTGTATCTCATAGAACCTTCAAAACCCACCAATATATAATCGGCATAAACTTCCATTCTTGCGTGCAAATTTATGCCGCCCAAACTAAATTGTTGTTCATCATCATAAATTTTATCAACTATTTTTTTAAAATAATCTTTTGATGTGTCATTATTTAATGTAGGATGGTTACCTTCAACAAAGAAAAAATATTTTCTTACACTATCAACAATAAATTCCAAATAGGTCTTCGATAAATCTCCGCAAGACACAATAAAATCAATATTGTTTATGGTATTAGGATTTCTAAATATAAAATCTTGAAGTTTTGCATCTTCTTTATCGGATACTGCAAGAATTTTCATAACTTATCCTTATTATAATTACTTTACTAAATTTTTTATAATATCGGTAAATATCGAAGGAATAATATCAAGAAATTTTTTATCTTTATATTTTGCCATAAAGTCATGTGCGGTAAAATCAAAACCGACATCATGTCCTGCTCGTTGGCTTAAAAAATATTTATGCTTTTGTATCCATACATATAAATCAGTATATGTTCTGTTTGCGAATTTAGATAAGATTTTTTCTTCTTCCATCAATTCTACTGCAGGCAAAAATCTTTCCGCATACCATTTGTAAGATACAAACATTATAGATTTTTTTATAAGTTCACCATTGTTATAATTTTCTTTAAAATCAAGAATTTCCTGATTAAGAATTGCATAACTTTTTAACTCGGTCACTTTTAAAGGATGTATTAAAATTTTATTATTTAACATTGTTGCCTTTTGAAAAGCATTTTCTTCCAACTTTATAAGAAACTTTTTTGTACTTTCGGAATCGAAAGTGTAATTTTTATCTTTAGATAATTCAAAATCAAACT
>CACWKJ010000190.1 GCA_902761395.1 uncultured Elusimicrobium sp.
TAACCAAATGTTTTTCTAATTTTGTTTCGACATTATCGGGAAGCTTTTTCCCTTTAGACGAGAAAAATTTTATTCCGTTATCCAAATACGGATTATGTGAGGCGGATATTACTATTCCCGCCTGATAATTGTTATTTTTTAACAAGTATGCTACAGCCGGAGTCGGTAATACTCCTAAATCTGTAACTTTTATTCCTGCAGCATTTATACCGTGTTGCAAGGCTTTTAATATTCTTTTACCGGACTCTCTTGTATCTCTCCCGATTAAAATTCCGTTACCTTTCTTGTCGAGAGTTTCCGCAAGTACATAACCTATTAAAGAAACAGTATTGTTATCAAACGGAAATTCATTTGATTTTCCTCTTATACCGTCTGTACCAAAAAATTTCATATCGTTACCTTTATAAAATATATTTTGTAATATTATACACAATTATGTTCACTTTATAAATGAACTTTTATAATAAATTTTTCTTTTCGGTTAAATAATTAATTTTTTCTCTTTTTTTCAAAAGCTCGTCTATCTTTTCATCAATTATAACATCCGACTTCTTTATGGGTTTTGCTAAACTTATACCTTCCAAATCTTTACATCTGCTGAGAGCAACATACAACTGACCGGGAGCAAATGCACCATAACCTAAATCTATTAAAACATTATCGAAAGTTTTGCCCTGACTTTTGTGTATTGTTACCGCCCAAGCAAGTTTCATCGGATACTGCGAAAAAGAACCGGCATGTTCCGTTTCTATAGCATTTAAATCTTTGTTCCACTTATACTTAAATAAATCCCATTTATATTGTTCTACTATTTCGGTTTTCCCGTTTTGCATTTTAACGTATATTTTATATTTATCGTCGGATAAATCTTTTACGATATCTTCAATAACTCCTATAGATCCGTTCACCCATCTGTCTTTACTGTCGTTATTTAACATCATTACCTGTGCACCGACTTTCAGTTTAAGTTCATAATTTACGGGAAATGCGGAAACATTATCCACATCTTCGGTTTCGGCGGTAAAAGTGTATGGATCACAATGTATTTGACCCAAAAATTTGTTGTTATAAAATTCCGCCGATTTGTTCGTTGTTGTCAATAAAACCGACAATTTTCTGTTTTCCGTTTTTTTATTTACATTTCTGTTTAAAGAATCTATTATTTCGGAATTTACGTGATTTGTTCTTATTGAATTAAGTATATTTATGAATTTCTCGTCGGTTTGTCTGTAAACTTTTTGAAATTCTATTACATGACAAAAAACTTCGTTCATACATTTTGCACTGAAAAAGTACGGACTGTCATAATAATTGTGAAACAAAAATTCTTCTTCTTTTGTAACTACCGGCGGCAATTGCATTAAGTCACCGATAAAAAGCATCTGTACACCGCCGAACGGTAATTTCGGGACAGGACCGTTCAATCTTAAAAACTTATCCACGCAATCTAAAAGATCGGCTCTTAACATAGATACTTCGTCTATGATAATAGTTTCCACATTTTTGTATATGGAATTTTTGCCGTATCTTCTTTTTGTAACTTTATCTAATGTGATATCTGTTTTGAACTTAAAAAAAGAATGGATTGTTTCACCGCCGGCATTTAAAGCCGCAACACCGGTAGGTGCCAATACTACAAACTTTTTCTTGAACTGTGAAACAAGATACTTTAAAAAAGTGGTTTTTCCGGTTCCTGCCTTTCCCGTAACAAAAACATTATCATTTGTTTGCAACAATATTTTTAAAGCAGACTGAAACTCTTCATTTATTTCTATTGACATTTATATACCTGAATAAGACATACATATAGATTATATTTTTTATACTTATCCACAAGTTAATAACAATTGTCTTTTTTTGTGGATTTTCTGTTTGAAATTATTAAAATCAATTGATTTTTCAATTATTTTTACTAAAACACAAAGTAAACTATATTATACAAATTATATGGAAATATATTACTTTATACACAATTGTTAATTACTATTTTTTTAAAACATTTGAGATTCTTTCTAATTCTTCCAAACTGCTGTAATTGAATATGATTTTACCTTTTTTACCATTACCCGTAATGGCAATCTTTGTTCCGTATACTCTTTGCAAATCATCAATTAAATTTGCAATTTCAACATCTTGTTTTTTTGTTACAACAAATCTTGTTACTTTTCCTTTTTCTTGAGATACTTTTGTTTCAACATCTCTTACCGTTAACCCGTCATTTAATATTTGGTTAACCAACTCTTGTACCTTATTTTCATCGTTTATACTTGCCAACATTCTGCCGTGTCCGGCCGATATTTTACCTTCAATTATCATATTTTGAACATTTTCAGGCAAATTTAACAATCTCATTGTATTTGCTATTACCGATCTGTTCTTTTTTAC
>CACWKJ010000191.1 GCA_902761395.1 uncultured Elusimicrobium sp.
CCTTTTATGAAAGAAATTTTCCTGAACCGGAAAGAGTTTTCAACAAAAGATTCTTGGAAAACAAACTTAACAAATTGAAAATCACCGATAAACAAATGGAAGAATTTAAAAATTTACAGGAAGAAACAAAAAAAGAAATAAATGATTTAACAAAAAATTTTAAATCTAAAATAAAAGCTTTAAACAATGAATTTTTTAAAGAAAAATACAGTTCAAAAGAAGTAAAAAGTTTATCTAAAGACATAAAATCAATATCGGCAAAAATTATAGACTCAACAGTAGCGAGAAAAGAAGCTTTGAGGAAGATTCTAACATCCAAACAATACAACAAACTATTTAAACCGAAAACCAGATATGATGTATTAGCAGACAAATTGGATTTATCAGAAGAGCAAAAAGAAAAAGTTATAGAACTTATTGAATCAAAAAAAGAAAAAGAAAAACCTTTAAGACAACAATTAAGAGAAAAAGAAGGATTGATAAAACAAGAATTTGAAAAAGATATAATCGACATGGAAGTTATAACAAAATTGTCCGATGAAATTTCAAATATATCAAAAGAATTACTTAAATTAAATGTTGATTTAAAAGTTGAGTTAAAATCTATATTGTCTCCGGAACAATACAAAAAACTTTCAAAGCCTAAGACTCCTCGTACTCCTATCATATATGAGCCGACGGACAACAACAAAAATATTGACAAAAACTAATTGATAGACTATAAATAATTGTGTCGGGTGCTTTGGTCATAAATCCTGCGGGAAAAATCACCATCACCCGACTTTTTATTTTCCGTATCTTTTTCTGAATTTAGTGTAATAATTCCTTTTTGAACCGGTTTTATGTTTAAAAGAGTGATTATTGTTGCCGCCGCCAAAGGATTGTGTTATTATAAGTTTTTGTTTCATTCTCGCATTTCTGTCTTTTTCAACAAAAATATCGTTACCGTTTAAATCTTGTTCGGTATAATACATAAGTGTAGAAAAAGTTGACGGTGTCGGAGTAAAAACCTGAACTTGTTCCGGACGGAATTTTAAGTTATGGTTTATAAACAACAGTAAATCTTCAGTATCATACAAACTGCAACCGGGATGATCCACCATAAAATAACAGGTTAAAAATTGATTTAACGGTTGATTTATTCTCTTAAATTCGTTCATAAAATCTAAAAACACCGTCTGTTTGGGTTTTCCCATACTTTCCAACACAGTATCTGATGTATGTTCCGGAGCAATTTTTAATTGTCCGGATATATTGTTTTTGGAAATATATTCCAAATATTTTTTACCGCTTTGCTTGTCTGCCATAATTAAATCGTGTCTTATACCGGAAGAAACAAATACTTTTTTTATTTTATCGTTTTTTGCAACTTCCGACAACAAATCTATTTGCTTGTCGTGAGAAAAAATAATATTTTCACAAACTGTAGGATACAAACATCTTTTATTTTTACAATTACCTGTAGTTCCGTGTACTTTGCATGCTATTTTATACATATTTCCAGTAGGACCGCCTATATCGGAAATATAACCTTTAAAGTCAGGTTTTTGAACCAGTTTATTAATTTCTTTTATAATAGATTCTTTACTTCTTGATATTACAGATTTCCCCTGATGAACGGCTATTGCACAAAAGTTACATTCTCCGCAACATCCTCTGTGAGATACGACCGAAAACTTTATTGTTTCCTGCGCTTTTACAGCACCTTGTTTCGCATAATACGGGTGAACTTCCCTTGTAAAATCCATATCATAAACTTTATCTAATTCTTCTTGTGTTAATTGCGGTTGCGGCGGGTTATGAATTAAATATCTCGTATCGTGCTTTTGATTTAAGCCTTTGGAATTAACATAAGCGGAATTTGCATAAAAAGTTTTAAACATTTCCCTAAAAAGGTTTTTATCTTGAACACAATCTTCAAACGAAGGTATATCAATGTATCCGTCACGCGGAGTTTTTGAAATATAACATAATCCTTTTATATCTCGATAATCTTTATTATCTCTTAGTGCATAAGATAGTTCCAACATCGTTTTTTCTGCCATTCCGTAAGCCAAGATATCGGCTTTGGCATCAAAGATTAAAGATCTTCTCAATTTTTTATCTTTTATATCATAGTGAACTGTTCTTCTTAAACTTGCTTCGATTCCACCTAAGACTATCGGTTTTGTATTTTTGAAATATCGTCTTATAAGGTTTGTATAAACCATACAAGCTCTATCGGGACGACGATTATTTACTCCACCCGGAGTTAAATCATCTTCATTTCTGAATTTTTCGGTCGCCGTATAATTTGCAACCAAAGAATCCATTGCACCTGCACTTACGGCCCAATATAAAGAAGGTTCCCCCAATCTTGCAATATCGTCG
>CACWKJ010000192.1 GCA_902761395.1 uncultured Elusimicrobium sp.
CATTTTTAAAAATATGATTATCTATTTGTTTCTTTGTCTTTTCATCACCGGCTACCCAAAAAAGATGCGGCATGTTCGGGAAACAATATTTTACTATATCAAAATGCATTGAATCCGAAGATACAAAATCAACAAAACTACGTTCTACTTTTTTTATGTCTTTATTTATTAAATCAGGTAAATTATTAATATCGTCACATCTGAAAAGATCTAAATCTAAAGAGGTGTAATATCCTGCTTTTGAAAAAAGACTTAAACTCATTGCATCTTTACTTTCAACAATTATTTTGTCTTTTTTTTTTTTTTTTTCTTCAACTATTTTGTTTAATATATTTAACGTAACGCTTTTATTTTTTTCCGTCAAATTTTTAAAATCAAGCCACAAATACTTTGTTTCCAACCCGTCTATATCTTTTAACATTTTATCCAAACTTTCATTTCCGTAAGTATTGTAACGATCAACATTAAAATAATTTCCCGAATCACTGAAATTTATATCCATTTCAAAACCGTCATAATCATTAAAATTCTTTAGCAGTTGTTTCCTGCTGTTTGTCATGTGCAACCATACTTTTCCTTTAGGGATGGTTATATTTCTTTTATTTTTATGTGTTGTGGGAAGTATATTATTATATTTCAAAAAAGATTTTCTGTCTACAATGGTTCGTCTTCCGTAAACGGCTCTGAATCTGTTTATATTGTTATCATAACTGTTACCCGCAATATCGTTGTTCTTTTCATAAATATCAGACAATTTTACATTCCAAATTCCAAGTAATAAATTAAAAAACAAATCATTTGTAAAAAAACAATCTCTGTTTTTACGCAAATTATTGTATATTTTACCGTTATCTTTTATATAATCGTCTGAAAAATAAATATACATAGGAACCTTTATCATATTTAAATCAAACTGAGTAGCATCATGTCCTATTCCGTCATCAATATCCTCACCATGGTCGGCAAAATATATTAAAGCCTTGAATTTCGGCATATTTTTTACGGCTCTGAAAATATTTTCTACAACATAATCGTTATATAAAATACTGTTATCATATTCGGCAACTTTATTGTTTTGTTCATCGGTAAACATATTAAACTCTTTCGGATACCTGTCTTTATAAATTGTATGATTTCCCATTAAATGCAGTATTATCAACATATTATCGTAGAGTTCTATTTTGTTTAGTGTATCAACAAGAGTTCTATCATAAAAAATCGTATTTGTATCGTGATATTTGTTTACACCTTCAAAATTTTTGTTCAGCCATCTTTGTTGCTGCGCGGAATCGGAAATCACACTTACAATATTATCGTATAAACAAAACCTGTTTTGATTACTTAACCATGCGGTTTGAAAGTTAAGTGCTTTTGCTACATCTATAACCGATAAAGCATTAGCTATAGGAACATCATTATATTGGTTTTTAGATGTTAATGCATATGATAAAACTTGTGCTGTTTGTGTGTGACAACTATAAACATTCGTAAACTTTATAAAGTTTTTGTCTTTTTCCATACTGTCTAGCCAGGGTGTAGTTTGTTTATTGTACCCGTATGCAGACATATGAGTTTTCGTTTGAGATTCACCTATAACAATAACATATATTCCTTTATTTATTTTCGTTTTACCAAACTTTATATCTTCAACATTTCTCTCGGCGGATAATCTTTTAAATTCTTTATATTCGTCAATATATTTCCCCATATCCTGCACTACATTCGTAACAACATTTTCTTTAAATTTATAAACTAAAAACCCGTTTAAACACATCGATATCAGCAAAAGTAAAAACATTTTTTTATTTATATCTTTTAATTTCAGTTTAGTACCGTAATTTATAATTATGAAAGAAATTAATAATAATCCGATTAACCCTATACACTGTTTTATCCCCATAAAATCATATATGTAATCCTGTGCTTCCTGAAAGTTTGTTTGAAGAATTGCCAATATCGTATCTGCCGTAATAAATCCGCCCGAAATGAAAAAATATTGCCAAATAAGTAATGTGGGAAGTAATAAAACAACACCGACTAAAAAACTGATTATTTTACTTTTTTTATTAAAAACAGAAGATACTATTAAAATAATGTTGGTTATTCCGGTATAAAAAGCTGTCGTGCTTTTTAAATCGTAGTCTGTACATGTGTTATTACTGATTTTAAAATACAGAACACTTGTAAACAACAAAATATACAGAATAAACCTTTTATAATATTGTATTTGAGATTTATATATGTAAGAAAGAAGTGCAATACTTATCGAAACAAACAAATATGCTTCTACATAAAGATACTGTATTTGATGTGTTATCGCAAATTCGATTCCAAGCATCAACAAAAATATGTTCCTTTTCCGTCACAATCGTTACCTTTTAAAAGTTCAACTGCTCTTTTTGCACTTGTTCCTTCAAGAAGTTTACTTATTGCCGACGAATTTCCGGGACATCCGCCTAAAAACTTTATATTATAAACATTTTCTTTATCCAACGAAAAAGAAATTTGTACAGCGCATATTCCTCTTGTATTTACAGTATAAGTTTTCATAAACCAATTCCTTAATATAATGTTGTTCGACTAATATATTTTACCAAATTTTGCACTATCTTGACTTAAATTTTATATAATATGTTCTAACATTTACATACTAAGGAGTATAAACCATGATAAAAAGAATATCCATAACTTTATTGGCAATATTATTTTTTGCGGGAGGAAATATTATGGCAGACAATTTATTAACAACAAAAGAAAAAAATATTGTTTCCGTTTCTCAGTATACCGCTACCGGCGATTTACAAAACTTAAAAAAAGCAGTGGACAAAAGTTTAGGTGACGGTTTAACCGTTAACGAGATAAAAGAAATTATGGTTCAACTTTATGCATATTGCGGTTTCCCGAGAAGTTTAAATGCTTTAGGTGTTTTACTGCAATCAACAAAAGACGGTTCTTATATCGAAGGTAAAGAAGGAAAACCTTTATCTAAAAAAGAAGATAAAAATAAGGTGGGAACAAAAATTCAAACAGAACTTGTAGGACAAAAAGTTGAAGGTGAACTTTTTGAATTTGCGCCCGCAATAGACGATTATTTAAAAGAACATTTGTTCGGAGATATTTTTTCAAGAGGAATTTTATCCAATAAAGAAAGAGAAATTGCAACAATTGCGGCATTATCTTCCATTGAAGGAGTTGATTCTCAACTTAAAGCACACATTCAAATAGGTAAAAACACCGGTTTAACCGACGGACAAGTAACACAAATTCTCGTAATGACATCAAAACCGCAAACAGAAGTGTTTGCTATCGGTGAACCTAACCCGTATTCAAAATATTTTATAGGTCAAAGTTATTTGAATATGTTAACTACCGAACAAGTTGTAACGGCAAATGTAACATTTGAACCTAAATGCAGAAACAATTGGCACATACATCACAAAGGCGGACAAATTCTTTTGGTTACCGGCGGCAGAGGATACTACCAAGAAGCAGGAAAACCCGCACGAGAACTTAAAAAAGGTGATGTTGTAAATATTCCCGCAGAAACAAAACATTGGCACGGTGCGGCAAAAGACAGTTGGTTTAGCCATATAGCAATAGAAGTTCCGTCCGAAGGCGGTTCAACCGAATGGTGCGAAGAAGTTTCAGACGAAGAATACGACAAATTACCGTAATAACAGAAGTAAAAATATATAAGCAGGGGAAAACTTTCCCCTGCTTTTTTTATGCCAAAATTGCGACAAGGTGTTGTCGGCAAACATTTATATAATAGAGCTATATTAATTAAAGGAGAGTGTTATGGGTCAACTTTTATATTTAATATGTAATAAAAACAAGAAACACGAAAGAGGTTTCCTTTTAGGAATAGGTATGCTGTTTCCCAGATTATATACACATACTATAAAAAAAATAAAAAAAGGAAAATACGGAGAAGAAATAAAAAAGTTTTTGGAAGAAAATCCAAAAGGTGCAATAAATTGTAATTCTGAAATAGTACGTTGTCCCAAGTGTGGAAAGTTGAAAGAAGTTCTAAATTTATCGATGTATGTTCCAAGAAAGAATAATAAAGATACTAATAATTCGTATGTTTCTCCTTGGGAGTTAAGAGGAAAATATAAAAAAGTTAAAGAATATAAACATATTTGTCCCAAATGTTCAACAGTTATGAAAAAAGTTAAAATTAAATACAATGAATTT
>CACWKJ010000193.1 GCA_902761395.1 uncultured Elusimicrobium sp.
TTTATCCTATGCCAAAACAAAAAAAAAAAAAAAAAAACTGGATATGATTGTTGCTAACGATGCAAGTACAATTTCTTCGAATAAGTCCGCACCTACACTGATTTTTAAAAACGGCTCCATGAAAAAATTAAAATTGGTATCAAAAGAAAAAGTTGCAAAAGAGATAATCAATGAATCAATCGGAATATATAAAACTGTTAAGACTCGTTAGAACCTCAATAGAAGAATACAAGAATTGGGGAGAAGAAGAACTGGTATTAGATAATTCCATGTTGTCTAAAAAGACACAAACGGAAGAACCGGAAAAGAGTGAAAAAACAGTCATCACAAAAACAGAACAAAAAACTATAAAACAAGAAAGTACACAAATGAAAAAAACAATAAAACAAGAACAATCTGTTCAGAAAAAAAACATACAAACAAAAAATGCCGAACAAAAATTGGAAGATTTAAAAGGTGAAATATGTGCTTGTAAAAAATGTGAGTTGGGAAAGCACAGATTGAATGCTGTTTGCGGCAGCGGAGATCCTTATGCAAACATTATGTTTGTCGGAGAAGGACCGGGATTTCAAGAAGATCACGAAGGTCAACCGTTTATCGGAAGAGCCGGAGATTTGTTAACAAAAATCATAGAAGCTATGGGATATAAAAGAGAAACAGTTTATATTGCCAATATAGTAAAGTGTCATCCTATGAAAAATCCGGAAAATCCGGAACTTAAAGGAAACGACAGACCTCCTACACCCGAAGAAATGCAAACATGTCAACCTTATCTTGATGAACAGATAAAAATAATTTCACCGAAAGTTATTATAACATTGGGTGCATCTTCCACGAGAGCATTATTAAAAAGTGACGACGTTATAAGTAATTTAAGAGGAAAATTCAGTCAATATATGGGAATACCTTTAATGCCTACATATCATCCCGCAGCACTGTTAAGAAATCCCAAATTAAAAAAAGATGTTTGGCACGATATGCAAAAAGTAATGGCATTGGTTAACAAAAAGGGTTAAAAATGAAAGTTGTCGAAGTTGTTTTACCCGTTCCGTTAAATAAATCATTCTATTATACAATTCCCGAAGAATTAAAAGATAAACAGTTAAAATACAGAAGAGTTACCGTTCCGTTTGGAACAAGAACTCTTGACGGTTATGTTATATCCGTAATAGAAAATTATAAAGATAAAGATATAAAACTGAAAGATATAACAAAAGTTATAGATGATATAGAAATATTAACCGACGAGGCGGTTGAACTTGCAAAGTGGCTTTCGGAAACATATCTGTGTTCCATCGGAGAAGCATTGGCGACAATCGTCCCTATATCGTTGAAAGTTCCGAAAAGAAAAGCTAAAACAAAAAACTCTAAAGCTAAAATCGTTAATCCTAATTTTGATATGACACAATATCAAAAAAATGCCATAGAACAAATAGAACAATCAATAAAAGCCGGTAAAAATGAAAACTTTTTAATACATGGCGTTACCGGTTCGGGGAAGACGGAAGTTTATTTAAGAAGCATTCAAACCGCGATAGACAACAATAAATCCGCGATATTTTTGTTGCCGGAAATATCGTTAACTCCGCAATTTATTTCCATATTAAACAAAAGGTTTGGCAATATTGTTGCTTTATGGCACAGCGAAGTAACTACAATACAAAAATATAAAATTTTTAATGCCATACGGAACGGAGAAATAAAAATTGTTGTCGGTGCAAGGTCTGCAATATTTTTACCTTTTACAAATTTAGGGCTTATAATAATAGACGAAGAACACGAAAATACGTATAAACAAAACAATAAACCTTCTTACGATACAAAAGAAATAGCATTATGGAGAGCAAAATACAATAATGCCGTTACGGTTTTCGGCTCTGCAACACCGTCTATAGAATCATACTATTCAGCGATAGAAAACAAATATAAGTTAATAGAAATGCCTTACAGAATAGATAAAAAAGAAATGCCTGCAATTAAAATGCTTCCTTTAAACAATTTAAAAATGACTTTTTCGGTTTTTTCAAAACCTATGTTGCAAGCAATAAAAAGGGCTTTGGCTCGAAGAGAACAAGTAATAATATTTTTAAACAGAAGAGGTTTTTCACCTTCGATAATTTGTAAACATTGTGATACCGTAATACAATGTCCCGATTGTTCCGTTGCTATGGTATATCATAAACATCCGGAACATTTGGAATGCCATTATTGCGGAAAACAAATGAAGTTTCCGTTGAAATGTCCTACATGCGGTAATTATGAATACAGAATAATAGGGGTTGCAACACAAAGAGTAGAAGAGGATTTAAAGAATTTATTTCCTCATACAAAAGTTTTCAGGTTGG
>CACWKJ010000194.1 GCA_902761395.1 uncultured Elusimicrobium sp.
AATTGTTCCGGCTTTTTTAATATACAACCAACCTCTTTCCCACATTTTAAGTAAAAGACCTTTTATTGTAGGAACTCTGTAAGGGGGAAGTTCCATAACAAAATAGCCCGGTTCACCTTTAAACAATGTTTTCTTAAATACCCATGCGGAAAATAGTGCTATAACTACACTTAATGCATAAAATATAAACATTGTATTTGCCGCTTGTGTAGAGTTTTTACTGAAGAATGCCGCTATAAAAAGTGCAAATATAGGAAGCTTTGCACCGCATATCATAAACGGTGTAACAAGAAGTGTAATAATTCTGTCTTTGGGATTATCTATTGTTCTTGATGCCATCATAGCAGGAACTGCACAACCGTTAGTTGCAATTAACAAAGATGCAAACGATTTTCCGTGCAACCCGAACTTTCTCATAACCCTGTCCATAATGAACACTGCTCTTGCCATATATCCCGTATCTTCAAAAAATGCTATGGCAAAGAACATACATATAATTTGCGGGAAGAACCCCAAAACTCCGCCTACACCGCCGATTATACCGTCTACTATTAAGGATTGGAACACTCCTTCTGGGATAACACCTGTTGCAAAATCGGATAACCATTCTATACCGGTTTCAAACCAACCTACAATAGGTTCAGATACCGTAAATGCAAATTTAAAAATGATATACATTACTAGCAAAAATATAGGTACTGACCAAATTTTGTTTAAAACAATTTTATCTATTGTTTCCGTAAAATCTTTTTTTGCGGACTTTGATTTTGATAAAACATCACTGACAACTATTTTTATCCAATCATAAATTTTGTCTGCAAAAACAGCTTCAAGGTTTTCGTTATGCAAATCGAAGATAGTCTTATTACTTTTTTCCACCTGTTCGATTATTTTTGAAGAAACAGGGGATTTTTTTATTTTTTCCAAAGCATAACTTTCTTTTTTTATTAACTCTACAGCCAAAAAGTTAACAGGATACTTTAATACAAGATTTACATCTTCCGATATAATTTGGCAAATAGTATCTTTTTCTTTATTAATTTCTTTTCCGTAATCTATTGAAACGGATTTTATTATTTTTTTCTTACTTAAAACATCTGTTACGACTTTTAATAATTCTTCAGTTCCTTTGTTTTTGCTTGCGACTATAGGAACCGCAACTACATTATATTTTTCTTCCAATTTTTTATAATCTATTTTTTGACCTTTATTTTCCAAAATATCGGTCATGTTCATTGCAATGATAACAGGAATTTTTAATTCCGATAACTGTGCATACAAATAAAGATTTCTTTCAAGGTTTGAAGAATCTACAACATCTATTACAAGTTCAGGTTTTTCTTCAATTAATACATTTCTTGCTACGATTTCATCTTCCGAACTTGCGGACAAACCGTAAATACCGGGCAAATCTATAATTTGAAGTTCATACCCGTTTTTTGTTACAAATGCTTCTTTTTTTTCTACGGTAACACCGGGATAATTTCCTACATGTTGTCTTAACCCCGTTATATTGTTAAACAAACTTGATTTTCCGCAGTTTGGGTTACCGGCCAAACATATTTTTACTTTTTTTAAACTTTCCACTTTGTTTTATACCTCTTTTACCAAAATTTTTGATGCACTATTACTGTCTAATGCAATTTTTCCGCCTTTTAATAAGACGGTTATAAATCCGGACTTCATGTCTCTTAAGATTTTTAATTCTTCACCCGGAACAAACCCTAAATCTATTAGTTTTTTTCTTTCGTCCGTGGCTATATTGTCAAAAGCCAAAAATCTTAAGGATGTGTTTTCTTTTCCGTTCAATAATGTCATCATTAAACCTCCACTAAAATTTGTGAAGCTTCATCTTTTCTGAGACTTAAGTTGTAACCTCTTATTGTTACTTCTATAGGATCTCCCAAAACAGATTTTTTTGTTACAACAACTTGTTCACCTTTCAAGATACCCATAGAAAGTAATTTTTTTGTTAAAACCGAATCGGATGCCGTTATTTTTTTTACTTTGGCGGGTTGATTCAATTTCAAATTACTTAAAATCATCTCCATTTTTTTCTTTCTCCTCCCGTATTTTCCTTAGTGTCTATTTTTAGTTAAAATTAAAAATATTAGTTTATATTATATTTTTTAGCTTGTATTATAAATATTAGTTTTGTCTAACTTAAAGATCAAAAAAATATAAAGCACCGAGTGCTTTTTTTATATAATTACAAATTATCTTTTAAACTCTTCCGCCAAAAGTAAACCCTATCGCTTCCACAGCCGACTTTACTTCTTCATCGGTAGGATTACCGTCAACATAAGCAACACCTTCACTTAAATTTAC
>CACWKJ010000195.1 GCA_902761395.1 uncultured Elusimicrobium sp.
CAAAATATTTTCTACTTTTGTCCAAATTTGCATTATATATTTATTTTCATAAATTCTGTTATTCGTAGGATGAACAATATACGGTTCAACCGAAGAAAGACCGCAATTATAACACTTCTTTTTACCTATCAAATCCAACGGTTTACCCTGTTTTGATATTTTGGAAAAAACTTTCCCGCAGGATTTGCAAAAAACCCAATTTATCGAACCATGCGGTCTTAATAAATTTATTTTTCTCTTTCTCGGTCTGTGAAACCATTTTTCTTGTTCGTAGTTTCCTAAATCTATACCGAAATCAACATCAAAACTTTTATCTTCTTTTTCATCATACATCGATAACAATACTCTGTCCAAACAAATATCGTAATTAAAAGTAATAAAAGATATATCTACATTTTTTTGTTTTTTACAACCGTTATATATCTTTTGTCCGAGTATTGTGTACGGACTTTCTGCTTTTTTATTAAAAATATTATGTTCTTTCAGTTCGGCATCCGTTAAAGTTGCAAACATTATGCCTTTCAACAAACTGTCATAATATTTTTTTATTTTTTCAATCTGAACGTTACCTATATTTTCATTTTTGGATATTGCCGTTTCCAAAACATTGAAAATTGTTTCCAAAGAAATATTATCTATTGCTTTATTACCGGTAAAAACAGTTTTTAAAAGAGACTTTATTTCTTTTGAAACTTTTTTATATTCCTGTATATGCGACCCTTCTTTATTTTTAAAAGCAAACTCTTGCTTCAATATGTTTTTCAAAATTTCATCTTGTATGGGCAAGTTGTCATCTTTACTGGCTCCCGCGCCCATAATAAAAACATACTTTTCTTTAGGATTCAATATAAATTTATTCATAACTATGCCTACTGTTCCAATATAATATTATAATCTTCTCTTGTAACAGCATCCGTCGGAATAATATCTATATCCCTTTTAAACAACTCATGCAATCTTCTTTTTCTTTCAACAAAATATTGCGCAACATCAGGATGTAACTTTATTTTTATTTTACCGAAAAACTTTTCTATTTTCATCTGTTCTATTTCCTGACAAACGGAAATAAAAACAGATTCTTTCGATAATATAAGACCGAGTCCGTGACATGTCGGACAAGTATCACCCAAGAGAGAAAACAACGATTCCCTTTTTCTTTCCCTTGTCATTTCTATAAGTCCCAAATGAGTTATCGGCCATATTTTTATTTTAGCTTTATCATGTTTTGTTGCTTCTTTCAGTGCTTCCAAAACTTTTTTTCTGTTTTTCTCTTTTTTCATATCAATGAAATCTATAACTATAATTCCGCCGATATTTCTTAATCTTAATTGTCTTGCAACTTCTTGTGCCGCTTCAATATTTGTAATTGTTCCAACTTCTTCTTGCGTGTTGTTGTTTCCGACAAATTTACCGCTGTTAACATCTATCGCGCATAAAGATTCGGCTTCCTGAATAATGAGATATCCGCCCGATTTCAATCTGGCTTTATTTGACCTTAATCTTTTTATCTCTTCTTCTATGCCGTAAGCTTTAAAAATAGGTTGTTTGCCTTCATATAAAACAATTCTGTCTTCAAGTTCCGGAGAAACCGTTCTGACAAACTCAACAACATCGTTCAATTCTTTTTGGTTGTCAATCTGCATCATTTTCACATCTTCCGTAAAGTGATCTCTGACAGTTTGAAAAACAACACCCAAATCTTTATGAACACAAGTTCCGCATTTTGAATTGTTAAACCTGTTTATAATAGAAGCCCACAATCTTGAAAGATACTGCATTTCTCTTTCGAGTTCTTCTTCGGTGGCATCTTCCGCTTCGGTTCTGACAATTATTCCTCCGGCAAGATTTTTCTTTAAATTCTTTACAATATTTTTTAGTCTGTTATATTCTTCTTTATTTTCTATTTGTTTTGAAACACCTACACGTTTACTGAAAGGCATATACACCAAAAGTCTTCCGGGCAACGAAATATCCATAGTAACTTTAGGGCCTTTTGTGCTAATCGGTTCTTTATAAATTTGAACCATTATATCTTGCCCGACTTTCAACATATTTTCTATATTCTTTTCGTTTTTTGATGCAACTACATCCGCTATTCCCAAATAAGCACTTTTACCGAAGCCTATATCAACAAAAGCAGACGACAAACCTGACACAATATTTTGAACTTTGCCCTTGTATATGTTATTCAAAATTTTTTCTGTTTCTCTTCTTTCTATAAAAATATCAGACAACCTGTCATTTTCCATGACGGCAACTCTGGTTTCTTCGAAAGTTCTGTTTACAATTATTTCTTTTCTCATTTTCTC
>CACWKJ010000196.1 GCA_902761395.1 uncultured Elusimicrobium sp.
CGTCTACCATACTTTTTGTTTTTCTTTAAAACTTCGTTGGCTTTTTTGTCAGCCAAAGCAACGATATTTTTTAAGTAACTAAGTTCTCTTTGTCTGCCTTCTATTTTGAAAGAAGTTATTCCCGCTTTAAACAACGGTTCCAACTTATCCAACAAATTCAAATAATGTATGTGTAACAAAGTATCGTTTTTAACTATATAGTTGCCGTCGGCATCTAAAAGATTGTAATAATGAGTACAATTTGTAACACAAGCTCCGTTATTCGAAGAAAAATACTGATAGTTTAAAAGTTCTTTTTTTGCTTGTGTGTTTTTTATCATTTGTGCATACTTAAAGTAACAGTTTCCGCTGTATGCAACGCACATTGTTCCGTGAATAAATGCTTCTAACGGAACATTTGTGTTTTTGCCGATATACTGTATTTCTTTAAGAGAAAGTTCTCTCGGTAAAATTACTCTTTTTATGCCTACTTTTGTTAAGAAATTTATTTTGTCGGCAGTTAAACATTTTGTGTTTACACTTGCAAAAAGAGGTATCGGAGGTAAATCCAATGTTAAAATTCCCATATCCGAAATAATAACGGCATCCGCACCGCTTTTATATAAATCAATAATAGTTTCTCTTATATACTTAAAATCTTTTTCCGTATATATGGTGGAATTTAGTGTTACATATACTCTTACCCAATACCTGTGAGCAAATTCAATCAACTTTTTTATATCTTCTACGGAGTTTGAACATCTGTTTCTTAAGCCGAACTTATCGCAGGCAATATATACGGCATCCGCACCGCACTTTACGGCTTGTATTCCGTATTCCAAATTTTTTGCAGGAGCCAATACTTCAAAAGTTCTTAACATTTTATCTCCTATTTATACATGTTATCTATTAAATTTTGGTATTTGTCATAAACTTTAGTTCTTATAATTGTATATTTTCTTGTCATTAAACCGTTTTCGATTGTAAACGGTTCATCTATAAAAACTATATCTTTTATTTGTTCTATCCATCTAAAAAATTTATCTTTACCGATAAGGTTATTAATATCTATTATAACATCTTTTTTTAATAAGTCATTACTTTTTTTATCGGTAAGATTAATATTTTTATTTTCCGCCCACTTTTTAACGTAGTCGTTATCCAAAACGACGGCAGCGGTTAAGTATGGTTTATCTTGTCCGAAAACAACTATTTGTTGAACAAAATTTGATTCGGTACAAATTTGTTCTATTTTAACACTGTCGATGTTTTCGCCGTTATTTAAAACTATTATGTTTTTGTGTCTTCCTGCAAAGTACAAAAATCCGTCTTTGCTTATATATCCCAAATCGCCGGTTATAAGGTATCCTTCGGAATCAAAAACTTTTTTTGTTTCTTCCTCGTTATTGTAATATCCTTTCATTACTTGTTTACCTTTAACTTTAATCATCCCTTTTTGATTAAAACCTAACTTTTTGCCTGTTTCCAAGTCGGATATAATAACATCCATATTGGGATTTGTTTTTCCTACGGAATAAGCTTTTTTATAATTTTGTGATGTGTATGCGGCACAAACACAAGATTCCGTAAGGCCGTAAAACACCATTAAGTTGAGACCCATGGAACTAATAACATTTTCTATGTTTTTGTCGGTAAATGCACCGAACGCAAAAAGCAAACAATCGGTGTTTATAAACTCGGATACAACATTTTTTATAAAACATTGATAGCCGATAAAATTGCATATCGATAAAATTGCCGTAGATATTTTAATTATTATATTGTTGCTGTATTTGAATTTTAACTTATAATACTTGTGAGAAAAATAAAAGGCAATTTTATTTAGTATTTGAGAAAGTTTGGAAGTTTGTAAAACTTCTTTCTTGTACTGTTCGACAATCATATTTAATATTTTCGGAACACATATAAGATATTCCGGTTTATATTTTTTGACGGTCTTCAAATATTTTGTATAGTTGGTATAAATTATAGTGTTACCGTTCAACAACATAGCCCATTCGGTAAGTCTTGGTGCTATATGTGAACAAGAAAGAATATCTACACAAGTTTGTTTTTTTGTATTGCCCAAAGATGACAGATGATCGTAACAGGATAAAAGTAAATTTTGGTGTGTGAACATTGCTCCTTTGGATTTTCCGCTGGTTCCCGAAGAAAACATTATGGACGTCAAATCGTCCGACAAATATTCTTTCTTTTGTTTCGGTTCAAAGTTAAAGTTGCTGATTTCTTTCTGTAGATTATATATATTCTTATTGTTTTTATATTTACTTATATCGGATGTACCGGTATAAAAAATGCGGATA
>CACWKJ010000197.1 GCA_902761395.1 uncultured Elusimicrobium sp.
TGTAGGATTTTCATTATTTCCCTGGCCTTCCGTAAGCCTTATAATTTTTTGTTTAGGTAAATCATATAAGAAAATATCAAAATAATTATTATATTTCATTGTAAAAGCTATCTTATCACCTTTAGGAGACCATGTAGGAGAATCACAATGACCTTTTGTAGACAATCTT
Source organism: uncultured Elusimicrobium sp. (assembly GCA_902761395.1). Taxonomy (GTDB): domain Bacteria; phylum Elusimicrobiota; class Endomicrobiia; order Endomicrobiales; family Endomicrobiaceae; genus Ruminimicrobiellum. The sequence continues at coordinate 170 of CACWKJ010000197.1, forward strand.
CTTATATTTGCTCCATCAACATCCATTATATAAATTTGCGGGTAACCTGCCCTGTCGGATATAAATACAATTTCTTTACCGCTTGGTGAAAAAGAAGGACTCGTATCAATAAATTTTCCTTCTGTCAATCTTCTTACTACAGAACCTTTATTATCCAACAAATACAAGTTAGGATAAACACCTCTTGATAATGTTGCAACCAATGTTTTTCTGTCGGGAGAACATGATGTAGGTGAATTTAAACCTTGAATCGTAGATAAAGCTTTCCTTTTATTTTTAGCAACATCCAATATAAACAAATCCGGATTGTTATATAAATATGATGTATATATCAACTGCGGCTTATTTGGAACCCATTTAGGTAAAACATTTAATCTGTTATCTTTTGTCAATCTTCTTAAATTGTATCCGTCATAATCTACAACATATATTTCTTTAAATTTTGTACTGTTATTAATAAAAGCAATCTTCGAACAAGCAATACCTTCTTCACCGGTAAACCTCTTAACAATTTCATCATTTATCCTGTGAGCAACATATCTGTAATTTTTAACACTTCCTCCGTATCTATCTTCCCAAATAAGCTGCTGACTTTCTATATCGTACAATTTAACACTTACAATAAGTTTTGTTTGTTCTATAATAGATATCGATCCTGTTACTAAAACAGAAACACCTTTATCCATCCAATATGCAAATTGAGAATCCAAATCAAATTTATAAGATGAATTCGCAACGGCAACATTGAAATGTCTGGATAAAATCAAATCCGCTTCCAATGTATCTTTGAATTCCCTAGACAAATTCATTTCTTCAAAAAAACCATTTACCGGAACAAATTCTGATAAACCTATACTTGCTCTACTGGATGTTCCGGATAAAGACAAGTAAACATCGTTTTCCGCATAGGAACGGGAAACGAAGAAACATAAACAAAAAACAATACTGATAATACTTATATTTTTAACGAAATTTAAATTCAAAATAAACTCCTAAGTTATCTTCTTTATAACTTTCGGGCAACTCGGGAAACGGACTTGCTAACTCTACCGCCCTAATAGCATTTTGGTCGAAAACATCATCACCCGAAGACTCTTTTATTTTTATATTGGTTGCATATCCTCTTCTGTTTATTTTAAAATAAACAACAGCTCTAGATGCGGATATACTACTCGACCACTGCCAATACTTACTAATCTTTTTTACTATCGCATTCGTATAATAAGAAAACTTAAAATTCTTGTTTTCTAACATTATACCTTTTGAAGAATACGTTGTACCTCCACTCGGTTTTGGTGTCTCCTCCTTAGAGGTACTTTTTTCTACGTTTTTTTCAACCGATTTTTTTTCTTCAACTTTTTTTTCTTTCTTCTTTACGGCAATATCACTTTTTACTGTTTTATTTTCTTTTTTCTTAACTTCTTTTTTAGGTTTTACTTCTTCTACCGGCGGTACAACCGGCTCAACTTTTTTATCTTCAGATATTTCCTCTATAACATTATTTACCGGTGAATAAAACGAAACATCAAACGGAACCTGCATAAAAACATTCTGCTTACTGTTTTTATACAAAACCGTAAAAATAACCGAACTGTGAATAACCATTGATAAAATTATACAAGGAACTAACTTATCTGCTTTTATCATTTGTATAAATTTTCATTTTTTCCTTAGCAGTAAAAGCTTCAGCAGTTTTAGGATAATCCGTTAATATTGTCTGCAAAATAATGACAGCATCATTCTTTCTGTTTAAAAGTTCCAAGCATAAAGCCATCTTTAATCTTGCAGCGGGAATTAACTTAGATTGAGAATATTCTTCTTCAACCTTTTTATACTCTTCATAAGCTTCCGAATACTTTTCTTGCGAATACAAAGATTCAGCAATATAGTACTGTGCTTGTTCTGCCAAATCATGATCTTTATACTGTTTAAGGAAAGATTTAAAACCGACTATAGCAACTTCGTACTTACTTAACAAAAAATCATTGTAAGCATTTTCATACATTTTTGAGGGCAACTGCATATTTTTAGAACTATCGCTGCCACTCTTTTGATTTTTAACAGCAACTTCAAGATCTTTCAAATCCTGAGAAAGTTTAGATGTTTTCTTATACAATTCT
>CACWKJ010000198.1 GCA_902761395.1 uncultured Elusimicrobium sp.
TCATTCGGACCGTGCGGACAATAATACATTCCATCAACTTTCACTTTCAATTTCTTTAGCATCTCTATTAATTTAGAATTGATTTGTTTCAATTTTGTTACAGTAAAATATTTTCTTGCGATACCGGACTGGTTTGTTACTATAACAAGCTTAAAACCCATATCCCTAAATTTCAGTAAAGGTTTTTCTATATGTTTATATAATTTTAACTGTTTTACATCACTTAAATAATTTCTGTCATAATTTATTGTTCCGTCTCTATCTAAAAATATTGCAGGTGATAACTCTTTTTTATTTTTCATTGTTTATACCCAATACAGATTTTATTTCTTTTTCAAAAATTTCTTTTCCGCTGTCAAAAGATATTGAAACATTTAACACATATATTTTTTCTTTCATATCCATATCTGTTACTTCATTTATTTTTACGGCATCTTTTGCGGTTGTTATAATTTTTTCGCTATCATTCAAAAAGTTTAAAATATCCGTTATATCTTTAGATTTATATTTGTGATGATCCGAAAAAAACACTTTATCTTTTATTTTCAAACCCAAATCTTTTACTGTATTTACAAAATTATCAGGCGAACCTATTGCCGAAACAACAACAAAAGAATTCTTTTCTTTAAATGAATCAAAATCTTCAACTTTATCATTATCACACATGTTTACAACATCATAATTTTTGCAAGATGTTTCTAAAGGAAACTCTTTTTTTATATTAAATATTTCTTGTTTTATATCGTTTAGTTTATCTTTATTTGCTAAATTACAATTTGTTAAAGCAACAAGTTTTGCTCTTTTAAGTGCAGACTTTTTTTCTCTTAAAATGCCGGAAGGAATAGTCATTCCGTTACCGAACGGATTTAAAGAATTTATACATACTATATCCAAATCTCTTTTTAATTTCCAATGTTGAAATCCGTCATCTAAAATAAAAACGTCGGGATTAAATTGTTCTGCAAGTTCCGCACTTGTAACTCTATCGGCACCTACAATTATCGGACAATCAACACGACATGCCATCATATAAGGTTCATCACCGGAAACAGAAACATTCGATAAAATATTGTATTTATCTCTTACTATAACATTTTCTACATTACTATCTTTTCTGGCATATCCTCTGGATAATATTACGGGGGTTTTACCCAAACTTAAAATATATTCGGCAACTTCAATAGTCATGGGTGTTTTCCCGCTACCACCCCAAGTGATATTACCGATACTTATAACAGGTTTATATAATTTTTTAGATCTCGTTAAAATTCTGTTAAGTTCGGATAAGATATAGTAAATTATTGTTAGCGGATATAATAAATATTTAAGCATTTAATATACTCTCGTATATTTTGGTAAGGTTTTCAACAAATTTTTGTTTTGTAAAAGTTTCTTTAACAAAGTTATGCCCTGCAATAGCCATACTTTTTGCAAACTCTTTATTGTCCATTATCTTTTTAATTGCTTCAATTAATTTATCAACATTCCTCGGTGGTATAAGTATTCCCGTTTTACCATCTATTATAGTTTCCGGATTTCCGCCTATAGTTGTTGTAATTACGGGTATTTGTTTAAACTGTGCTTCAAGATTTACATTCCCGAACCCTTCGGTATCGCAGGATAATAAACAAAATATGTTCATTGTTTTTAAATATTTCGGAATATCGGATTGATACCCGACAAAATAAAAGATGTCATCTACTTTAAATTTTTTTGCATATTCTTCCTGCAATTTTTTACCTGCACCGTCACCTACAATAATACACCTGATATCTGGATATTGATCTTTTAATTTTGCGACTGCTTCTATAAGATATTGTTGTCCTTTGCCTTCTAAAGATACTATGTTTGATACAGTTCCTATAACAAACTTATTTTCCAAATTATATTCTTTTATTATGTCACTGCAATCAACTTCTTTTTCAAACTTATCAGTATCAAATGCATTATACAAAACACTTATTTTTTGTTCGGGAGCATTTTCGTATTTTATTAAATTGTTTCTAACAACTTTTGAAACAGTTAAAACTTTATCGGCAATTTTGTAATGCCATTTTGCATACCATTTATGTCTTGTATCTTGTCTCCTGTGAAGAACAACTTTTATATTTTTAAAAAACAGTTTCATTAACAAAGCAGTCCAATAAAGTTTGCCCTGATGAACATGAAGTATTTTTATATTTTCTTTTTTTATGATTTTTATTAACCTTATTACCCCGGTAGGAGTAAATGTTCCTCTGCATGTAAAGTCCGCAACCATAACATTTTTCTTTTTAGATTCTT
>CACWKJ010000199.1 GCA_902761395.1 uncultured Elusimicrobium sp.
CCAAGATACGAAAGGGTTCCAAGCTGTTTCCGAAGTTGATGGTCCTACAACAAGAACATCAACACTATTGGGTTTCATTTCGTAGATTGTTTTTAAAAGATTTGCTTCGTAATAATAAGTATTCTTATATATTTGTTTGGATACAAGCAAAACAACCGTAATCGTGACAATCATAAATATTATGTAATTAACAATTATTTTTAATTTCACAAAATATTCCTTTAAATTTTGAAATATACAAAATCTGTCGGATTATAGTTTGGACCATATACTCCGAACCAAAAAAATATTGCAAGTAAAACTATTATTGTACACCAATGAAATACAGTCGGTAATTTGGTTGTATAAAATTGTTCAATACTTATCTTACTCTCTTTAATAATATCCACTACCAAAATTAAAATAAATCCTATTAGTATTATATATAAGTCTTGCGGTTCAGCAATTTTAATGCTGAAATCGATTTTAAATTCAAAAATGCTTTTGAATATTATCAAGAAACCCTTGGTTATTGTTTGAGATACAAAGAATATCCAACAAAAGCAGAGAAGAATGTATACACCTATCATTTGAAAAATTCTGTAAATTAAATTTTTCTGAAGAAATTTATACTTTTTATATAGCTTTTTTGTGTAATCGTGAATAAGATCTGTAAGTATTAAATACATACAAGGAAGGAAACAGTTCCCGAACATTGTTTTTGAATCTGCACCATGCCAAATTCCTGCAAAAATCCAAACAACAATATAAGATATAAAAATCGGAATATGAGTACTAAGTATGGGTTACGAAAGTTTTCGGGAAGTCTTATTCCTAAACATTCCGATATACCGAGTACTATATCCATTGCAGCTGAAAAATCCGCATAAAGTTGAAATCCGAATAAAAAGATTCCTATAGCGAGAAAAAGAGTAGATGTAGTATAACTGTCTACAAAAATTAAATCTACGACATTAGCAATTCTGTCGGCAATAACGATTTTTTTAAAAATTCCCCATAAAATTCTTAAAATTCCATATTGTATACAAGAATATTCAATAGGTTTTATTGAAAATAATTGCTCTTTTGTGTCGTTATGTCTTACAATTGGCCCCATTAAAAGCTGTGGAAAATATATTGAAAACAACAGGTGTTTAAAAAAGTTTTTTTCAAAAGTTGTAACTTTTCTGTAAACATCGGTAACATAAGCTACAAGAATTAAAGCATAGTAAGATATGCCCACAGGAACAACTATGTCGTCAACAAATATTGTAGGAATGTTAAAAAATTTACTTATAAAAACATTGAACGGAATTATAATTTTTGTGAACTTAAAAAGAAGTAGACCCGAGAACAATAAGACTATCGTAAATATGAGGATTTTTGTTTGAGTTCTTTCCGCATTTGTTTTGTTTATAAAATAAGCTCCCAAGTAAGATATTAAAACAAAAACAAGAGTATAAACAAAACATAATGGGCCTGAAACAATAAACAAAAATATTAAACTTACGATTAATAAAAAAATCCAGCGGATTTCAGCTGAAATTAAGTGATATATAACAAATGAAATTGTAAAAAAAATAAGAAGCGTTTGCCAAGCAGAGGTCATAAAAGTTTGTCCTTATAGCATAACCGATTTCAAATACAATTATTATACATTAAAAGAAGGTTTTTTGTAAATTGAAAATAAAACAAAATTTATTTTTTCTTTTTTGTTGTTTTTTTCAACTTTTTAGGCTTGTTTGACAAATCTTTTATTAATGGAACTTCACCGCAATCCGGGAATAAATGACAGTTTATACATTCACTCCAAATTTTTTGCGGCAAAACTTCTCTGGATATTACTTCATATCCCATTTTTTGGAAAAATGCCGGTTTAAAACTTAATGCAAATGTTGTGAATATACCTAATCCTAAAGCATTTTGTTCGAGAGTCTTTACTATTTTTGTTCCGATGCCTTGTCTTGCATAAGATCTTTCCACTGCAAGAGCCTTTACTTCGGCAAGATTGTCCCAACTTACATGCAAAGCACCGCAACCTATAACTTTGCCCTTAACTTCGGCAACAACATATTCTTGTATGTTTTCATATATAGAATTTAATGACCTGTGCAACATTTCTTTGTTGTCGGCATAAAATTCTATTATTCTATGCATTTGTTTAACGTCTTGAACTTTTGCAGGTCTGATTTTCATAATGCTTTTCTTTCTATACCTCTATACATCCATGCATCTATGCATCAAAATTTGCTTTGCAAATTTTACTTGGTCCAATTATATCCGGCATCAACAGCTTTAATGTTCAATGGAATAACTTTAGGTTTTGTGGCAAAAGCAGTTTCCAAAGCTTTTTTTACATGGTCCAAACTTGGTGCCTGTATTCTTTTTACTAAAGCACCTACGGCAACCATGTTAGCCGTTCTAATGTTACCTACTTGCTTATCTGCAATTTCCGTTATAGGAATAAATGTTATTCTTTTATCGTTATAATCGGCTTCATTTATTAATGAAGAGTTTGCAATAACTACAGCATCTTCTTTCATTCTTGGCAAAAATTTGTCTAATGAAGGCTTATTTAATGCTATTAAAGCAGTAGGAGCAAATGCTACAGGGGATCCGATTTCTTCATCGGAAATTATAACCGTAGAGTTTGCTGTTCCGCCTCTCATCTCTGCTCCGTATGAAGGGAACCATGTTGTTTTTAAATCTTGTTCCAATGCCGACTGTGCAAGAAGAGTTCCTGCAAGTAAAACACCTTGTCCGCCAAAACCTGCTGAAATTATTTCTTCGTAAATTTTCATTTTATTTTGTCCCGTCTTA
>CACWKJ010000200.1 GCA_902761395.1 uncultured Elusimicrobium sp.
ATACAAATTAGAATAAAAATATTCCGCCGCTTCAGTTAAAAATGCTTTATCTTCTTCTACAGCATTTTCATCTTCTCCGTGCATCAAAGTTCTTAAATTGAAGTAGGCCATAATATCGAGCATATGTTCAGTAGAAACATAATTATTTGTAAGCTCTCCATAATAAAATCCTTCATTTCTATGAACTTTCCTAAGATAAGTATCTATTTTGTCTATTAATCCATCGAAACGTTTATCTCCAGTTAATATTTTATACTGAACGGCAGCTATTCCCACCCAAACAACTTCACCGGTCTTTTGTCTGCTTTCCATATTGGACATATACAAACTGCCTTTTGAATCAATTGCACTTAAAATTTCAGCAGCTTTATAAGTGTCTCCTATCTGCATATAAGACAATGCCACCAATGCTTGGTCATATAAATTTTCAATATTCCTTAATGCATATTTATCATCTCCGGCTGCCGGGATAAACGGCAAATTATCGTTAATAAGATTGTAAACAAAAGATTTATATGCTCCGTTTCCGGCACGATATTGATCCAATAAATCTTCAATTTCGGAATTAAAATCTTTTTGTTCCTGAGATAATTCCACCGTTTCTATACTATATGGTTCATAAGCTTTACCATGTTCTATCGGCTTTATTAAATTACAGGATATTACAGAAATAAGTATTGCCACCGCCATGATAAAAGGAATAATTCTTAAAATAATAGACTTAAGTTTCAACTTTCTTTTTTTATCCATTCTTTGTTGTTTATTTAACATTGATCTTTGCATATATTCAGGCATATATTCGTAAATAACAGGTTCAACTCCATCCAAAGTTTTACCATCATATTCGGAATTTGCAATTTCCCATACAGCTCCGTTACCCAAATACAATTTATTTTCAACCATAAACAAACAAACATCTTTACTTATTTGATACACTTGCGGAACAATGATATCCGTTCCATAATTTAAAGTTGTTTTCGATACGGCATTTGATACTTTTTTCAACAAAAATTGTAATTTATCACCGGAAACTTGCAACAAAGGTCTTGCAGGTAACTGTTGCATATCTTGTTCCAATATAAGATTTGCAATATCTTCATCAACATCTATAATTTGCGTTGAACCATCATCAAATGTAATTTCCAATTGCTTTCCGTCTTCCAACAAAGAAACATTTATATTTTGGGAAAAAATTTGGTTTAATTGTTGTGCTAATATATTTATATTGATACCATCTAAATTGTTATTCTTAAGTAAAGATAAAGCCACAGCCAAAACTTGTTCTTTTGGCGTTTCGTTCGATATTAAGCCGAGCGCTATCATTTGTTTTACCGACATAACCTGCTGTTGTGCCAAATATTCATATTCAACTCTTGATTGTTTCGTAGAGTTTGCGATATTCGGAGTTATTGTTATATTCGAAATACCTTTCTTATTTAACAATTCGTTTATTCCTTCCGTATGATATCCACCTGCAACGAGAATAATAATCTTCTGTGCCGGGGATAGGAGTTTATGAGATTTGCTGTTTGGATAGTTTGAAACAGAGTTGTTTGAAAGTCCCATTTTTTGAATAAAAATATTGTTTCTTTCAGTATTTACATTATAAAATTCGCTCAAAAGACTTGAATAATTCTCTAAAGTTTCTATATCGTTTGAAATCGAATATTTTGCATACAATTCTTTAAATTTATCTAATCCCAACTTTACATATTCCCATTGAGGGGCAGTTAAACTTGCTGTTAAATACCCTTTATAAAATTGTTCAAAATCACTTATATAAGAAATTTCTAATTCTGTTTCGGTTTCAGACAGATAAGTTCTTAAGACATCTATTAATTTCCTTTCTTCTTTTACAAGCTCTATAGGATTATATTCCGAAGATTGTTCTTTTAAAGAAAACAATTTATTTACATTCGGATATTTTTTACTTAAATTTATGTTATTATCGGCACAAATTTCTTTTACAAATAATCCTAATTTTTGAATATCGGTAAAATTCGAAGTCAGTTTTAAAAGTTGGTTATACTCGTTATAAGATAAAATTTTCTTTATGCTTGCCAATAATTCAATTAATTCTTTTTGAACTTTTTTATTGTTAACGGAATAATCGAACAAACCTAAATATACTTGCAGGTTTTTATAATTTTTCAAAGATATATTATTTTTCTTTGCATAATTAAACAAATCAATTATAAATTGATCTTGAGGTATTTCTTGATTTTCAAATTGTTTC
>CACWKJ010000201.1 GCA_902761395.1 uncultured Elusimicrobium sp.
CTTTCAAAAACAGCATACAGTTATATTGCAGGTATAATGAAACATATAAAATCTATGGCTGCAATATCCAACCCGTTAGTAAATTCTTATAAGAGGTTAGTTCCGGGTTATGAAGCACCTGTATATATTGCATGGTCTGCAAGTAACAGAAGTCCGTTGATAAGAATACCTGCTGCAAGAGGAGCATCTACGAGAATAGAGTTGAGATGTCCGGATCCGGCAGCAAATCCGTATTTCTTGCTTTCCGCATGTTTAGCTGCAGGTCTTGACGGAATCAAGAACAAACTTAAAGTAAAACATTCTACCGATAAGAACATTTTCAAGATGACAAAAGAAGAAAGAGATGCTGCAGGAATAGAAAATTTACCGCATAACTTAATTAATGCGGTAAGAGCAATGCAAAAGAGTGACTTGATGAAACAAACTTTAGGTGAATACTCATTCAATCTTTATACACAAGCAAAAACAGAAGAATGGGATAATTACAGAACGAAAGTTCATCAATGGGAAATAGATCAGTATTTAGTAAATTATTAATTTTTGCGAAGCAAAATACAACAAATCGCAAAGCGATTTCCAAGACTGAAAGATTTTAAACGAGACAAAGAGTTTTCGAGCCGAAGTGTATAAAGTCGGTGAAACATACATGAGGTTCGAAAACTCAAAGTCGCAGTAAAAAGATTTCGGTCGTCATAGGTAGCAAAGGAGCGAACATGAAAGAAGGTCAAGTAAGAATACCGTCAGGTTGTGCAATAAGCGGTATCATAGATAAAAAAGGTAACAGATTTAACGGAACGGATATTATTAAATCCATTGCATTGATGCACGAAAGATCTAACGGTCTCGGCGGCGGATTTGCAGGATACGGAATATATCCTCAATATAAAGATTTTTTCGCTTTACACATCTTTTATGATAACAATCAAATAAAAGCTAAAACGGAAGAATTTTTAAACGAACACTTTGAAATAGAAAGTGCGGGGAATATCCCTACAAGAAAAGTTCCGTCGATAAAAAACAAACCTTTAATATGGAGATATTTTGTTCTGCCCAGAATTTATAAAGTCAGAAACTTAAATATGGACGAAGACGAATTTACCGCCAGATGTGTAATAAGAATAAATAAAGAATTCGGCGGTGCTTATGTTTTTTCAAGCGGTAAAAATATGGGCGCATTTAAAGGTGTAGGTTACCCGGAAGATATAGGGAACTTTTATATGCTTGAAAATTATGAAGGTTATATTTGGACGGCACACGGAAGATTTCCGACAAACACTCCCGGATGGTGGGGAGGAGCACATCCTTTCACTATGCTTGACTGGTCTATAGTTCATAACGGAGAAATTTCTTCTTATGATGCCAACAGAAGATTTGTGGAAATGTTCGGATACAATTGTTCCTTACAAACTGATACTGAAGTAATAACTTATCTTTTGGATTTGTTGGTAAGAAAACATAAACTCCCTATGGAAAAAGCTTTACAGGTGTTGGTAGCACCTTTTTGGAAAGATATTGAAAATGAAAATCCTAAAAAAGCACAAGAATTAAAAGCGTTAAGAACGGTATATTCTTCCGCTCTTATAAACGGTCCTTTCTCTATCCTTATAGGATACGAAGACGGACTTATAGCATTAAACGACAGAATAAAATTAAGATCAATGGTAAGTGCAACCAAAGGAAGTAAAGTATATTTTGCAAGTGAAGAAAGTGCAATAAGAGTAATTTGCCCGGAACCTGAAAACATTTATCATCCGAAAGGCGGAGAACCGGTAATCGTTAAGTTGGAGGCAAGACAATGAGTTTAAATTTAGTATCGGACAGATTTGAAGTTTTAAGAGATAATACAAAATGTATCAGGTGCAAAGTTTGTGTAAAACAATGTTCCAACGAAGTTCATATATTTGATGAAGAAGATAATATTGTTTTGTCTGAAGATTCAAAATGTGTATGTTGTCACAGATGTGTTGCTATGTGCCCGACAAAAGCAATTAAAATAAGAAAAAACACTTTAGAGTTTAAAGAAAATGCTAACTGGACAGGCACGGCAATAGACGAAATTTACAGACAGGCACAAACGGGCGGTATGCTTTTATCAAGTATGGGAAATCCTAAACCGTTTCCTATTTATTGGGACAAAATACTGTTAAATGCAAGCCAGGTAACAAACCCGTCCATAGATCCTTTAAGAGAACCTATGGAAACAAAAGTTATGATAGGCAGAAA
>CACWKJ010000202.1 GCA_902761395.1 uncultured Elusimicrobium sp.
CAATCCTTTTATTTTTTTACCGGATTCTAATTTTGTTATCAACATGTTTATTATTTAATCATTTACATCTATTGTTGCACTCTTTTTGACACAGAAAATTAATTTACCATCTTTCACTTTAACTCTTACAATATTTCCGTTTCGATCCGTTCCTATGTTAACTCCACCCCTTTCATGTGAAGTTGCAACAGACAAAACATTCATTCCCTGCCCTCTTAAGGTCTTCGCCTGTTGTTCCTGTTGCTCTCCGACCAAAACTAAATTTTCCTCCAATTTAAAGCCCTGTTCTATTAAACTTTCAGCTTCTTTTGAACTTGTTATCAATCTTATTGCAGCCTGTTGTACAGAAGACATAGAAGGATTAACGGAATTTTTTACACCCTCTGTCGCAGCAGCCATCGCCGTTTGAGTTTGTTGTTGCTGTTCTTCTTCGGTTTGTGTTGTTTGTTTTGAAGGAGATGTTACGGATTCCGAAGAAGATTTGCCTGTTCCCAAATATTCAGACAAATCAAATTCTACTCTATCGAAATAATCTCTACCATCCTCACCCATATCCAATATTTCATCAGGTCTTACACCTGTTACATCAGTAACAGTCTTATTTATTTCATCCAACTCTATTGCACTAGCACCTTGAAGAGAATATATTATTAATTTATTATTTTTTATTTCATAACGGAAATGACCTCTCTTGCTTTCCATTCTTCTTGAATAACGATTATAAGTTGTAGTATCCAATTCTGTTTCCAAAGCACTTATTAATTCTTCTCTTTTTTCTTCTTGTATAGCTTGTGTTTGAGCAACAGATGTTTCCTGTTTGGTATCGGAATGAACACCATAAGCATCCTTTCTGGTCATAAGTGTTTCTATTTGTCTTGTTCGTTGATCAAGTTCTCTAAGTCTACGCGCTTTAGCCTCTTCGGAAATAAATGATGTCAAGATTCCGTTTCTTGCAATTTCTTTCATCATATTCCAATTCATCATTGTATCATGTCCGGTCATGATAAGTTTTATATATTCCATATTTATGTCGGTTGTACACAACAAAGCATTATCTGTAGCAACAACACACCTAACTCCCGATTTTAACAGTGTTTCAATAGGATGTTCCTTTGCAAGTTGTGCATTTCCGCTATCTGCAACCGTCTGGAAATTAACAGGTATTGATACTATATTACATGTAGGACATATTTCTACTGTAACTTTATGTGCTTTTAAAAAGTCAACATTATCGGGGCTTAGAACAACCTGAAGTCCGTGTCCTACTCTTTCAAGTCCCAGAAGTCTTTCCACTGCTTCCCTTGCGGCATTAAAACCCGCTCTACCTCCAATATATTTTCTTAATCTTTTATCATATCTTGCACGGTCGTATACAGGTGTTTCCGAACTATGTATGGTTGTTCCGACTTTAGTCACATTTGATTTTGCGTTATGTCTGGCAATTTTTCTGTAAATTTTGACAAAAGCACGTGGAGGAAGACCTACATCTTCCGAACCTGCAATATCAAAACCCAACCCTATATCTTTATATTTTTCACGTAAATCCTTTCTACTCGCAAATTTCAGAAGAGTATCTACTTGTCTTTCAATATTTCCATTATCCAAATCATTGGTACCGTCTTTCCATATACTTCTTGATGCCAGAACAACACATGAAACATCCGGAACTCTCATACCTTTCGCTCTAAGTTCCTCACATGTTTTATTGATAGCATCCAAAACTATTGTCATTCCTTCTTCCGCACTGTAGTATTCCCAATTTTTTCTTGGAACTCTTAAATCTTTTACCATAGAATCACATGCTGTTCTTATTTCTACAATACTCTGTCCTTTTTTTACGGCATCTTCTATTATAAACTTAATTACAGCTTCATAGTCTTCCCTTGTTCTTATAAGTTCTCCAATATCGCGATATGCATGGTTAAACGCATCAAGAGTGGCAAAACCTTCTTTTATTTGAGCTAAAGACTTTTCAGCCTTGTCGGCAATATCTTGAGTAATAAGTCCGGCTTTTAATTTTTTGTCCAGTAGATCCATTATAAAATCTTCCGATACTGCCGTTTTAAAATGTTGGTGAGGATTTGTTTTAGGCATAAGTATTGTCATAGCAGCCACGGTAACAAGCATTTTCTCTCTTTCCGGAATGGAAGGATCATTTTGAACTTCATCAATTATATCACTGGCAGTTTTAAAGGCTTTATCAAAATCAGAAACAT
>CACWKJ010000203.1 GCA_902761395.1 uncultured Elusimicrobium sp.
TGTCTCATCGGAAAAAACAGTATCACTTTTCATACGGAATTTAGAAAAAGATTCTGTTGATGACATAGCATTGTAAAAAGTTATGGCAGTTGTCGATGAAATATTTTGTTCATTGAATATTATTAAGTCTCCGTTATTTATATCTATGGCATTATTCTTTATTCCCGCATTTTCATTCATTTCTAAAAATGCTTGTTGTCCATCTAAAGAAAAGTATGAATCCAAAACAACACTGTTGTCCAGTATAAATCCGCCTTCGGTAATCGTAAAAGTGGAAATATTTATTTGTCTGTCTACATTTTCAATTCCTGATATTGTTGTATTACCAAGACCGTTTTTAATGAATTCTGTTTCACATCCCGGTCTTGCATCGTAACTTACCAAATCTCCCTTCAAATATAAATTTTGGTTCTCGGCAACATCCAGAATTGCACCGTTTTTCACGTGTATATTATTCGTTAAAATAACATCACCGGTTGTTGTGTTACTGGATACACCGATTGAAGCATAAGTAGTAGAACTGCCTCTTGTACCGCCATCAAACAAAATATTTCCCGTTCCGATTGAATTTGATGTTGCAAGTAACAATCCGCCTTCGGTAATATATGTTCCCTTATTATATGTGTTTTCTCCTGAAATCGTTACCAATCCGGAGCCCAACTTTCTTAAATACATTTCACCTCTCAACGAACCTGAATATTCTTTATCTTCATTTTCTTGTAATACAAGCTCAAAAAAAGCTGTTTCTTTTTCTATGCAATCCTCCGTGATAGCATTGGTAACCAATACCGATTCATCTGCCAAACATTCAACATCCGTCAATAAATAATTGGATTCTCCGCCACCCAATGCTTTATTTCCGAAAATTATATCAAAATGCTTTATATTATTAGCTTCCTTATCCTCTTGTTTCGACAATTTTAACAGTGAATCATGAACAAAATCTATAACTAGAGAATCTTTCCCTTCTTCGGATTTTAGTTGTCCGTTAAGCTCTACCTGACAATTTGCAGCTATAGATATTGATCCGTTTGAACTCAATATATCGTTACTGAATAAATTGGTTATCAACGGAATTTCACTTTCACCTTTTATTTGATTAATAATCTCCGAAGGATTCAATTTGACCGGAGAATAAAGGCCTAAACAACCTCCGTTGTCTATAAATATATCCGAATTTCCTAAATTGTATTGAAAGTTTGCTACAACCATACCTTCTTCTATCGACCAACCCAAACCGCCCGAATTAGCACCTGTTAATCCGGTTGCATCGGCATAGTCTAAAGATATACTACCCTTACCCTGTTTTACAAATGTTCCGCTGCCGGACAACACACTATTGTTCAAATAAACAAACCTTCTGGATACTTTGCCGCTATCATCCGCGCCGCCTTCCTCAACATTAAATACCGCCCTGTTAGAATTGATTATGAAATTGTTGTTCATTTCAACAATATTATTTTCATCATTCAAAGTAGCAAGATCCGGTACTTCCGTAACAGTATCACCCTCTTTTGCTTCAGGAAGAACATTTTTATCACTTGTAACATCGGAAACTTTTCTAAAAGTCAAAATCGTATCGACATCTCCGTCTTCAAAAATTATATTTCCCCTAAACAATGAATCTTCTGTAAACGGAACAGTAGAAATTGTCTCTTTGTTTTTGTAAAGTTTTCCCTTATCTCCAAGATATTCAAATATTTCATTATTAAAAGACACCGCAGAAATATCAATTTCTCCATCGTTATTCGGATCTTCTTTATATTGCAAAGAAACATCATACAATTGATCCACCAAACTGTACTCGTTTCTTATAGATAACTCACTGCCTGAATTTAAAATTATTGAGCCATCCGTATTAATCGGCAATGTAGCTAAATTTTCTTCACTGGCATAAACATATTCGTTTGCACCTTCTCCCTTGCCTTTATACAAATACTCCCATTCACTATAGAGAATAACTTTTGTTCCTGCACCGATATTTACAACATCGTATATCTTTGTGTCATCATACCAAGTATTACCTTCACTTTTAAAATTAAATTTTAAATTTTTACCTTTATCGATTTCTAAAGTTAAATTCTCTTCTCCGTCTGCAAAAACGAAACCCGTCGGAATACAAAAAAGACTCAAAACTAAAAAAACAATAAGTTTTTTTAAATTCATTAATCCTCCAAAATATTTATAAATATTTGCATAAAAA
>CACWKJ010000204.1 GCA_902761395.1 uncultured Elusimicrobium sp.
GGTATATGGCTTGCCGAATGTGCATATACTTACGGTATAGAGAAATTTTTAAAAGAAGCGCAGATAAGATTTTTCTTTTTAGAGTCGCACGGAATATTGTATGCTACTCCAAGGCCGAAATACGGAGTATTTGCTCCGATATATTGTAAAAACGGAGTTGCCGCTTTCAGCAGAGATATGGAAACGGCACATCAGGTTTGGAGTGCGGAATGCGGTTATCCCGGAGATGTTGATTATAGAGAATTTTACAGAGACTTAGCTTACGATTTGGATTATGATTATATAAGACCTTATTTGCATTCCGACGGAGTAAGAAGAAATATAGGTGTAAAATATTGCAGAATAACCGGTAAAGTTCCGTTAAATGAAAAACAACCTTATAATCCGGAATGGGCAAATAATAAGGCAAAAATGCATGCCGAAAATTTTGTGTTTAACAGAACCAAACAGATAGAACATTTGCAGGGTATTATGCAAAAAGAACCGTTGGTTGTGTCTATGTATGATGCCGAACTTTTCGGACATTGGTGGTTTGAAGGACCTAATTTTATAAATCATATATTTAGAACAATGCAGGAAGCAAACGCTTCTTTTAAACCGATAACTCCTGTTCAATATTTGGACAAATTTCCTGTAAATCAAGTTTGTCAACCTTCACCTTCATCGTGGGGCGATGAAGGATATTATAAAGTATGGTTAAATCCTAAAAATGATTGGATATATAAACATTTAAATATGGCGGCAGACAGAATGGTGGAAATTGCGAATTCAAACAGATCTGCTGACGGAATAAGATTGAGAGCTTTAAATCAAGCTGCAAGAGAATTGTTGTTGGCACAATCTTCCGATTGGGCTTTTATTATGACTACCGGCACAATGGTGGAATATGCGGAAAAGAGAACAAAGGAACATATATACAATTTTACGACATTATATAATCAAATAAAAAACAATTCTATTGACGAAAGCTTCCTTTCTAACTTAGAATATGTAAATAATATCTTTTCAGATATTGATTACAAGGTATACATAGAAAAATAAATAAAATGTTATTAACAACAACCAATATTTTAATAACTATAGGTCTTACTGTTGCTGTTGTATTGATAGTCTATATGTTTTTTAAAAATAAAAGACTTCAATATAAAGTAAGCAAATTGAGATATCAAATAAATTATGCAGAAGAGAGACTTCAAGTTCAAACTATGGATATAGATAATTTGATAATGATGTTGGCAAGTATTCATGAGTTTGGAGTTACGGCTACGGGACTTTTGTCTAAAGAAGAAGTTGCTCAAACGGTTGTTGATACGGCATGTTCCATTCTTCATTCCAATTTAGCATCGTTAATGCTTATAAATGCCGATAATGAATTGTATATCATTTCCTCAAAAGGTTTATCCGAAAAAGTGAAAAAAGAAACTAAGATGAAAATAGGTGAAGGTATAGCAGGGCGAGTTGTAAGTAGCGGAAAATATATTTTCGTAGAAAATATTGAAACCGATGTCAGGTTTTTAAGGCCTAATGATGAAGAAAGATATGATTCAAAATCTTTTATATCAGTTCCTCTAAAAATTAAAAGTAAAGTTATAGGAGTATTAAATGTAAATTCTCCGAAAAATAAAAGACAATTCAACGATAGAGATTTAAAATTGATTACTATTTTGGCAGATCAGGCAGCTATGAGATTGGATAATATAGAATTGTTTAATAATTTACAATCTTTCTATTTTGAAATGGTTCAAACTTTGGCAAGAGCTATAGATGCAAAAGATGCATACACCTACGATCATGCCGACAGAGCAAGGAAATATGCTAAAGAAATAGCCGTTAAAATGAATTTGCCTTATACGATTGTCAGAAATATAGAGTATGCCGCATTGATGCATGATATAGGCAAGATAGGAATTGCCGACAACATACTGTTGAAAAAAGAAAAATTAACCGAAAAAGAAATAAAAATGTTAAGAACACATCCGATAATAGGAAATAAAATTTTGGCACCGGTTAAATTTTTATCTCCTGTTGCACCGATGGTATTATATCATCAGGAATGGTATGACGGTTCAGGTTATCCGGAAGGGCTTGCAAAAGAGGAAATTCCGTTGGGAGCAAGAATTGTTGCCGTGATAGATGCTTACGATGCAATGACTTCGGATCGCCCGTACAGAAAAGCATTACCTATAAAAACTGCAGTTAA
>CACWKJ010000205.1 GCA_902761395.1 uncultured Elusimicrobium sp.
GTTTGTTGTTAAGGTATAAACCGCAAACCATAAGCAAAAAATTCGTAGAATTTTTTAATAAGCTATAAGCAAAAATCGCCTTGCGATTTTTCTAAGCTCTAAGCTGTCGTTTCACCGTTGCCGTAAATTAAATAATATGCTAAAATCAAAAATTATGAAAAAACTAAATTATAAGTTATATTCCGATTGTATAAATTTTCCTTTAGACAGACCGTGTAAATATCAAAAAGAAAACGGTGCTGTTTGTTCTTCGTGTAAAAAGTATGTTTCCGTAAACAAAAAATCAAAACAAACAAAAATTTTGATTGTTAAACTGGGTGCAATGGGTGATGTTTTAAGAACAACTTTTATATTGGAAGGATTAAAAGAAAAGTATAAAAATTCCACAATCGATTGGTTGGTAGACAAAAAAAATGTTGATGTTTTAGTCGGAAACAAATATATAGATATTATTATTCCCAACGATAATAAAGTTTTTGAATTCTTGTCTTCAACAAAATACGATGTAGTTATAAATTTGGATTTATCACCTGAAAGTTTATCTTTTACTAAACTTGTTTTTGCGGATAAAATAATCGGATATTATCTCGATAAATCAAGAAAAATAGTCGGTTCTAACGAATATGCAAAAAAATGGTTGCCTGCAAGTGCTTACGACAATTTAAAGAAAGAAAACGAACATACTTACCAATATTGGATGGCAAATATTTGTGAAATTAAAAAAGATAATTATGAAATAATTGTTCCTGTATCAAAAGAAGCGGAACAAAAAGCAAAAAAATTAAAATCTTCATTAAAATTGAACAAGAACAAAGTTATAGGCATTAACCCGAGTGCGGGAAAAAGATGGGTTATGAAAAAATGGAGAATAGAAAAATATATAAAACTTATAAAAATTTTATCATCTAAAGGTTACAATATTTTATTGCTCGGCGGGAAAGATGATGAAGAAGAAATAAAATTAATACTTAAACAGAAAATTAAAAATGTATATTCCACCGGAACGGATAATTCCGTCCAGGAATTTTTTGCTATGGTGGATTTGTGCGATTTGGTCGTTTGCGGTGATACAATGGCAATGCATGCGGCTTTAGGCTTGAAAAAGAATGTTGTCGCCATTTTCGGACCTACATCATACAACGAAATTGAAATGTATGGCAAAGGAATAAAGATAGTATCAATGGAATGTAATTGTTGTTACAAGCCGGATTGCAACAAAAAAGTTAAATGCATGGATAAAGTTTCTGTAGAAAATGTTTTGGATGCTATACAAACTTACATTTATTAATAGAGGATAAAATGGATACATTGGCAGTTGTTTGCACTTATAATGAAGCAACAAATATAAAAACAGTTGTAAATGATATATTGAATTGCGGAATTGAAGATATAGAAGTCCTTGTCGCAGATGACGTTTCTCCCGACGGAACATATAAAATCGTAGAAGAAATGGAGAAGGAAAATCCTAAAGTTCATTTGTTGTTAAGGAAAGAAAAAAGAGGCAGAGGTTATGCCGGTATAGATGCTTTTAAGTGGGGAATACAAAAAGGGTACAAATATATTGTCGAATTGGATGGTGACGGTTCGCACAATCCTAAATATATTAAAGATTTCAGAGAACTTATAAACAGTTGTGATGTAGTTATCGGTTCAAGATATGTTAAAGGCGGTTCCGATACACAAAGAGGTTTCTTAAGACAAATAGTAAGTCATCTTTCAAGAAGATATTTACAATTTTGTATCGGTGTAAAAGTTGCAGATGCTACATCCGGTTACAGAATGTTTAAGAAAGAAATTGTAGAACAATATATAGATAAATTAAAAGCTTCCGATCCGTTTATTGTAACGGAAATGCTCTACTATACAAAGAAAACAAAAGCAAATATTAAGGAATATCCTATAGCATTTTTGGAAAGAGCTTCCGGAACATCCAAATTAAAGCCGTTCACTTTAATAAAATATCTTTTTAAAGTAATAAAGTTAAGATTATTTCATTAGATTTATTGATGTAAGATTATTATTTTTGTCATTCTGAACTTGATTCAGAATCTATCTAATATTCGTCCGTAGGACACCGATATACATCAAAAATTGTTTTGCAACAATTTTTTTAAAGAAATGTTCCATTCAGGAATTGTTATATTTAATTCTTTTGATATTTTTTCGTTCGACATTGCCGTAAATAACGGCCTTTGGAAAGATGCCATCGGAACAGGAACTATTTCATTGTCGAAATTATTGAGTTTTACAAACTCTTTAGCAAGTTCATATCTTGAACATTTTCCCGAATTTGTAAGATGATACAAACCTAATAAATTATTATCTAATGCTTTTATTATTGTATCTGCTATATCAAAACTAAAACACGGAACAGAAATTTCGTCGTTTGAAACTTTTACTATTTTGTTATTCTTTAACCAACCTGACAATTTAAACAAGAAATTTTGTTGCCCTTCACCGATAACCCAACTTAATCTGCAAACTAAACTATTGCTGTATTTGAGCGCTTCCTGTTCACCCGCAAGTTTACTTTTTCCGTATTCGTTTAAAGGGTTTGGTTTATCCGTTTCAACATATAAATCATTTTTTGTTCCGTCGAAAATA
>CACWKJ010000206.1 GCA_902761395.1 uncultured Elusimicrobium sp.
AAACCTTTGTTATTATCAAAACTGAATTTAACATCTGCATCTTCTCCTAATCCTTCTTTCGATGCTATCATCGCTTTATACTGTTCTACAAAATCGTCACCGCTCTTTATATTCTTAGCAAGAATTTCTCCGTCTATTTCCGGTACTGTTACTGTCCAACCTTTTTCACTATCATATTCATATTTTGCTCCGTCTATTCCAGTTCCTATAGTTTTTGATGTTTGATATTGAGATACAAAATCTTTAGCACTCACTTTTATATCTTCAATATTTATGGTTTTATCTTCACCGTCGTTATATGTTATTTGCCACTTATTATTTTCGGTATCATAAGTTACAACAAAATCGTCACCTGTTTCACTATTTTTAATATCACTTGCTTTCTTATAGTCGTTTATAAATTTATTTACATCATCCGTTCCCGTACCTATATCATCGGTTTTAATTTCTGTACCGTTTACATTAACAGTCCAGCCTTTTTCGCTATCAAAATCTATTGTTACCGTACCATCGTTATATCCGTCCAATCCGGCCTTAACATCACCTGCTGCTTTATATCCTGCAACAAAACTATCTATATCTGTTCCTATATCACCTGCTGTAACATTTACTTCTCCCAATGTTAAAGACCAGCCTTTTTCACCATAACCAATAACAGCACTTCCGTCTTTATCTTCATTTACTTTTGTTGCCGTCGTTGCAATAGTGTTGTAATCAGAAATAAATGAATCAACATCTTCTATTGATGAAACATTTATATGTTCAACAAACTTATCCGTATCCGATATACCTCCTATCGAAACGGATATTGAATCTTTTTCTGTTGTTCCCGGAACAACAATACTCCAGCCGTAATTTGTTCCGTCTTCAGTACCGTATTCAAGTTTTGCACCATCAATATCATTAACCATTGACTTACCGGCGTTGTATTCCGATACAAATTTATCTGTATCTCCTATCTGTGAAACGGATATTGTAGTAGAAGTTTGCGTACCTACTCCCGGAACCGTTACAGACCATTCATGTTTTAAAGGATCATAACTTTGTGTTGCACCCTCTATTCCCGTTTCTTTATTTGTTAATGCATCAGCTTTGTTGTATCCGTTTATAAATTCCGTAACATCTCCCATATCTTCAACGGTATAGGCCTTATTTCCAGTTCCAGGAACCGTAACTGTCCATTCTTGTTTATCTTTATCGAAACTTTGTGTTGCACCTTTGATTCCATCCGGACCGGTTACTTTCGATGTGTCCTTATATCCGCTTACAAATTTTTCCGGATTACCGATTTCATCCGCTGTATAAATTTTCCCTCCGGCAGTTTCCGGCATTGTTACCGTCCACTGTTTTTTATCCTTATCGTAATTCTGTTTTGTTCCTTCTATTCCGTTCGGACCGGTTACTGTTGATGTCGTTTTAAATCCATTTACAAATTTATTAGGATCACCTATCTCATCTGTGGTATATGTTTTGCCGCCCGCAGTTTCAGGCATTGTTACCGTCCACTGCTGTTTATCCTTGTCGTAACTTTGTGTTACTCCCGGTATTCCTGTCTGAGGATTTGCTACTGCTGCTGTTGCATTAAACCCATTTGCAAAATTTATCGGATTACCTACTTGCGCTGCGGAATAAGATTGTCCTCCAACATTCAACTGCCATCCGTTAGCGCCATAACTTGCAGTTGCCGTTCCAGCACCATTTGCATTATTTATATTGTTAACAGCTTGATTGACATTATGTTTATCCACCGCTGTTTTGATTGCATTAACTGCGTTTTTAATTCCAGATGCAATTCTGCTAATTGGATTACTTCTGTTTGTATTCGCATTACTATAACTTCTTGAAGATTGGTTATTATATGTTCTTGACGGTGGAGTATATGTTTTCTTTGGAGCACTATAACTTGTCCTTCTCGAAGGACTTGTTATTCTGCTTACAGCACTCTTGATTCCATTCCATATTTTACTGAATAATCCTGCACCCTTAACATCTTTTTGTTCCTGTAAAGATAATTCTCTTCCTTGCGTTACATTACCCTTTGCTATCATCGTTCCGGATTCCCATCCGTATTCACTCTTTAAATATTCTCCTAACTCTTCTTTTGTCTTTGTTACATCTCCTTTATTAGGATCTTTTATTAACACATTGCCATCTTTGTCGTTTTCCATCGTTATATAATGGCCTATCTCTTCTCCTTTTTCATTTTTCATATTTACCTGTAATACAACAGGTCCGTTTTTCAACCCTTCGTCAGTTATTGCTTTAGTATCTTTTACATCATACGCATTAAATTTATTTTCTTTTGCTAAATCGTATTCTTGTTTCAAATAATCATTTAATTCATCTTTTGATATTTCTTTATTTCCTTTATTAGGATCATTTACAATCACATTATTATCATTACCATTTTGTATCGTTATGTCATATTCTGCAGGTTGACCTTTTTCATCTTTTCCTGCAACTTTTAACGTTACAGGTTCTCCATTCTCCAATTTTTTTGTCACTTCCGCTATTTCTTTATCTTCCAAATTATTATTTAATGTTTGTACTAATGCCGCTGCAGATGTCTGATTATTTTCATCACTTGTTATTCCCATCGCTGCATCTGCTGCCGCATTCTGTATTGCTGCTGCTCCTGCCGTTATTGCTACTCCTATTGCATTTAATGCTTCGGATGCTGCTATTGCCGCACAGTTTACAACTGCCGTAACAGGATTATCACTTTCCGTATTTACTAAGCTTGCTACAGCATCCGCCGCTCCTTCAAATGCATTCCCTACTGCTTCCATTGCACTATTGCTGCGACTGTCTCTGACACCATATCTGCTTCCGGCTTTTCTACATTCTCTTGTATTCCTGTATTCTGCCCTGCTGTATTATTTTGTTCTACTTCCTGTCCTGCTGCTTTCATTATCGCATTGTTTATTACTTCCCCAGTACTTGCTCCACTGTTATTATCCAATGATTCATTTACTTTATTTACAAATTCACTGCTTACTTCCTGCCCGTTTACCTTTATACTGTTTATCCCT
>CACWKJ010000207.1 GCA_902761395.1 uncultured Elusimicrobium sp.
TAATGACGGATACCTTAACGGTGAAGTAAAAACTTGTCCTCATTGCGGATCAACATGCGAAGTATATTCCAGAGTTGTAGGTTATTTAAGACCTGTATCACAATGGAATGACGGTAAACAAGAAGAATTCAAAATAAGAAAAGTAGCAAATATGTAAAATTTGAGGTATAGAGGTATAGAAGAATAGAGGGATGGAAAACATCTCCTTCTTCTATATCTCAAATACATACATTCATACCTCTGTACATCTATACATCAAAAAACGGAGTATTTTTTCATGAGAATAGGCGGATTACAAAAATTTTCATTTATAGATTTCCCGAATAAAACTGCAGCCATTATTTTTACGCAGGGCTGCAATTTCAGATGTGCATATTGCCATAATCCGGAACTTGTTTATCCTAACATGTATCAAGTTCCCATGCCGGAAGAACAAGTTCTGGCTTTTCTCGAAAGCAGAAGAAATCAGTTGGATGCAGTTGTAATAACAGGCGGAGAACCGACATTGCAACCGGATTTAATCGATTTTATAAAAAAAGTTAAAGCGATGGGCTTTTTAGTTAAACTTGACAGTAACGGATCAAATCCGGAAGTATTGGAACAAATCATAAATCAAAAGTTGGTGGATTTTATCGCTATGGATATAAAAGCACCGTTTGATAAGTATGATTTGGTTTGTTGTGTTCCGGTAAATATAGACAACATAAAACGCAGTATAGAGTTAATTAAAAATTCAGGTATAGACTTTTTATTTAGAACAACTTACGATAAATCTAAATTGTTAGATGAAGATATACAAACAATGACAAAATTCCTTAATGTTGATACCCATTACAAAGTACAGAAATGTAACCCTGTAATTTTACACTAGAAAAGATTGTGTTCCAAAAAATTTTATCTTTATTTTTAACGGTTTGTTTTTTAATAGTAACGGTAATTCCGCAAGGAGTTACCGCTGCTAATATTGTTAGTGCTTTTCAAAATACAAGTACCGGTTCTTTGGAAATATTGAACAATGTTCCTAAAGAAACAGGAAAAGTTTTTGAAACAAACATAAAGGAACAAGATAATCCCAATGTTATATTAATTTACGATATGCATTGCCAACCGTATGCTCAAAACAACATATATTCAATAATAAATTACATAAATTCCAACTTCGAAATAAACAAAATATTTGTTGAAGGTGCGCCTGACGGAAAAATCGATACATCGTCAATAAAAGATATCGATATCAAAACAAGAACAAATGTTTTAAACAGTATGTTATCGAAAGGATATTTAAGCGGAACGGAACTTTTTTCTTATTTATCACAAAAAGATAATTTGTACGGAATAGAAGATTTTAATCTTTATCTTCAAACTGTTAAAGAATATGTTAATATTTTGCCTTCTCAAAAAGAATATTCGGCATATATTAAAAAATCAGAAAAGAAATTAACAAAAGTTAAGCGAAACATTTATAGTGCTAATATGAAATTCTTTGAAAAATTGTTTTTTGAAGATATAGATTACGATTATAAAGCCATTACCGAAATAAGAAATTTTTTAGCCGAATATAATATAGATTTATCGTCGCAATATCCCAATACAAACAGATATTTAAAGATTAAAGAATATGAGTTAACAGATACAAAAAACTATTTTAAAGATTTACATTCTTTAATAAATATCTGTAAAAACAAACTTCCCCTTAACATATATTCGCAATTAATAACCAATCTTAAAGATAAACATGTAGAAAACCAACTGTCTCAAGTGTATGCAAGTGTAAAACAACTGTTATCGGAACAAGAAACAGCAAAGTATAACTATATAGAAAAAATTCAAGATAAACATTTATTGTTATCGGGTTTTGATATAAAAAACTTTTTACAAGAAAAAAAAGAGTTGTATAACAAACTGTCAAAAGAAATATTTAATACGGACTTGTTATATAAAACAGTATCGCAAACAAAACTTTTATATACATTAAAACAATTCGTTCAACTAAAAATGAGTTCCGACGATACAACCGAACTGTTTTCAAATTTAGATAATATACAAAACTTGTTGGGAACATCCGAAAACATAAAATTGTTCGACATTCTAAATAACGAACATATAAACGGATACTATAAAAATCATATATTAAGAAATAATATATTTGCCCAAAACATTTTAAAAGGAAT
>CACWKJ010000208.1 GCA_902761395.1 uncultured Elusimicrobium sp.
GTTCCTTATACAGTAAACAAAGATACGGAAGTTATAGATTATGATGAATTGGAAAAAACAGCAAAAGAATGCAAACCTAAAATGATAGTTACAGGTGCAAGTGCATATTCAAGAATATGGGATTGGGAAAGAATAAGAAAAATAGCAGATTCCGTAGGCGCATACTTTATGGCAGATATAGCTCACTATGCAGGTCTTATAGCCGCGGGAGTATATCCTTCACCGGTTCCTTTTGCAGATGTAGTTACAACAACAACACATAAAACATTGAGAGGCCCGAGAGGCGGTATCATTATGACCAACAACCCGGATTTGGCAAAGAAAATAAATTCCGCAGTTTTCCCCGGTGTACAAGGCGGACCTTTAATGCATGTTATAGCAGCAAAAGCAGTTGCATTTAAAGAAGCATTACAGCCTTCATTTAAAGAATATCAAAAACAAGTTGCAGCAAACGCTAAAGTGTTTGCAAAAACATTGGCTGAAGGCGGTTTAAGAATAGTTTCCGGCGGAACGGATTCACACATGTTCCTGGTAGATTTAAGACCTTTAAATGTTACCGGTAAAGATGCACAAATAACATTGGAAAAAGCAGGAATAACGGCAAACAAAAATACAATTCCTTACGATCCTGCAAAGCCTATGATAGCTTCGGGTATAAGAATCGGAACACCTGCAATTACGACAAGAGGAATGAAAGAAAACGAAGTTATCAAAATTGCAAATTGGATAATTAAAGTGTTGAAAAATATAAATAACGAAGAAGTTATAGCTGAAGTTAAAAAAGAAGTTACGGCACTTTGCAAACAGTTTCCTGTATATTAATTTTTGCAAAGCAAAAATTGAGGGACAGAAGTATAGATGTATAGAGGTATAGATTGAAAAGTATAGTATTAAAAAAAGGTGAAGAAAAAAGGGTAAAGTCGGGACATCAATGGGTATTTTCAAATGAAATAAAAGATGTCTTTGCTAAACCGCAAACAGGTGAAATTGTGGAATGTTATGACAGTTCCAACAACTTTATCGGTATAGGATTTTATAATCCTCACTCTTTAATTGCTTTTCGTTTAATATCAAGAAAGAACGAAATTGTTGATACGAGATTTTGGAAAGAGAGAATACAAAAAGCTTACGATTTAAGAAAACAATTGTATCCTAACCAAAACTCGTTCAGAGTAGTTTACGGGGAAAGTGACGATATAAGCGGTTTCGTTTTAGATAAGTACGAAGATTATTGTGTCGCACAGTTTGTCAGTGCAGGTGCGGATAACAATAAACATGATATATTGGATGCAGTCCAGGAAGTAATAAACCCTAAAGGAATAATGGTAAGAAACGATTCCCATTTAAGGAAACTTGAAAATTTGTCCGGCGAAAACGAAATATATTCCGGTAAAATTCCCGAAGATATTTTAATAACAGAAAACGATATAAAATATTATGTGAACATAAAGTCGGGACAAAAAACAGGTTTTTTCTTCGATCAAAGAGATAACAGAAAATTGTTTCAGAAATATTGTAAAGATAAAAAAGTGTTAGACTGTTTTACACATACAGGTTCTTTCGGATTAAATGCTTTAAAAGGCGGAGCAAAAGAAGTTATATTTGTAGATTCTTCAAGACCTGCTCTTGAAATGGCAAATAAAAATTATGAAGCCAACGGTTACAAAGATTTTAATGCAATAGTTGCCGATGCTCAAGAATACATATGTTCACATCAGGCACAAGCGGAAAACTATGAAGTAGTTAATATAGATCCGCCCGGACTAATCAAAAGTAAAAAAGATTTTCATGCCGGTTACAAACATTATGCTAAGCTTAACGAACAAGCCATAAGATTATTAAAAAACGGCGGAATATTTGCTACCAGTTCTTGTTCACATCATTTATCCATGAGTGATTTTAAAAAAATGTTGCAGGAAGCAGTTTCAAAAGCAGGCAAAAGAGCAATATTTTTGGAACTTTCAACTCAGGCAAAAGACCATCCTATCCTTATATCTATGCCGGAAACGGAATATCTTAAGTTTGCAATACTGAAAATATTTTAATCGAAAAGTTTCCCGTTCTCCCTTGATTTATGCATTGTTTTTCGTTATAATTTAAAGATAAAAATATATTGAAAAAATAATGAAAAAGATAAAAGTTTTAATTTCAAACAA
>CACWKJ010000209.1 GCA_902761395.1 uncultured Elusimicrobium sp.
ATTGTTTTTTGTTAAAATACACAAATATAAATCGGGGCGTGGCGCAGGTGGCTAGCGCACTCCCTTGGGGTGGGAGAGGTCGCTGGTTCAAATCCAGTCGCCCCGATTTTTGTAAAATTTGTTAAAGACAACATATTTGAAAACATAATAAAAAAGCAACGGACTTAAATATCCGTTGCTTTTTTTATGAGATTTTAAATATTATTATTTCTTAAAATATCTCTTTAATAAACCATCAAAGCCTTTACCGTGTCTTGCTTCATCTTTTGCCATTTCATGAACTGTGTCGTGAATTGCATCGTAATTCAATTTCTTTGCTTTTATTGCAATTTCCATTTTGCCTGCACATGCACCATGTTCGGCTTGAGCTCTGAGTTCAAGGTTTTTCTGTGTTGAATTTGTTACTACTTCACCTAAAAGTTCGGCAAATTTTGCAGCATGTTCCGCTTCTTCAAAAGCGTATCTTTTAAAAGCATCTGCAATTTCAGGATAGCCTTCTCTTTCTGCAACTCTTGACATTGCCAAATACATACCGACTTCTGTGCATTCTCCGTTGAAATTTGCTCTTAAACCTTCAACGATTTCTTTATCTTCAACTTGTCCGTCACCTACTTTATGTTCGGTTGCATAAGTTTTTTCGCCTTCAACTATAGCTTCAAGCTTATCTGCAGGTGCTCCGCATATAGGGCATTTATCCGGTTTTGCACCGTCTTCACTTGTCCAACCGCAAACTTTACATACATATCTCATTTTAATACCTCCAATATATAAAAACTTAACTTCCTTAATAGTTTTCTACAAATAATTCTTGATACGATCTCGGATGATTGCATGCAGGGCATTTCTCTGCAGCTTCTTTAGATTCATAAACATAACCGCAGTTTCTGCATTTCCATTTTACAACACCGTCTTTCGTGAATACTTTTTCGTATTTAATATTGTCTAAAAGTTTTCTGTATCTTTGTTCATGTGCTTTTTCAACTAATGCAATATATTTGAAACAGTCTGCAATTTCCTGAAAACCTTCTTCTTCGGCAATTCTTGCAAACTCGGGGTATGCTTTTGTCCATTCTTCATTTTCACCGTCTGCTGCGGCTTCAAGATTTTGAACGGTAGTTCCTATAATTCCTGCAGGGAAACTTGCTGTAATTTCCGCGGTTCCTCCTTCCAAAAATTTGAAAAACTTTTTAGCATGTTCTTTTTCGTTATCTGCTGTTTCCAAAAAAAGTGCGGATATTTGTTCGTATCCTTCTTTTTTTGCAACCGAAGCATAAAACGTGTATCTGTTTCTTGCTTGTGATTCACCTGCAAAAGACTGCAACAAATTTTTTTCCGTTCTTGTTTCTTTTAAACTTTTCATAAGCATTTCCCCTTTTAAATATTAATTATTATATTAAGCTCTAATCTACTAAACAAATATGAGTTTTGTCAAATGAAAAATACTATATTTCAGTTATCCAATCCCCATGAATATTACAATGTTCTATAACAGATATTTTTTTATCTTTGGAATTTAAAGAAATTGAGCCTTCGGGTTTTAAATTATGTGTTAAAGCTATTCCGCCTACATATTCATTATCTGCATAGAACATTATGTTTGTAATATAGTGTTCCGGCATCATAGGATGCTCAAGTTCACCGACTTTTACTTTTATTTCTTGGATATTTTCGTTTATATTGTTTACAGAAATAACCGGAAGATGCTTTTTGTGGCTTTCACCGGCTGTTACAATATCTTCTTTTGTTTTTAATGCATCATCTTTTAAGTTAAATGCTTTTGAACTTGCATTACAAACCGGACATTTTTCCGGTGCAGTATCTTTTAAATGAATATAACCGCATACTGAACAAACCAAAGCTTTTTTCATATTGTCTCCTATTTTAGTTTTTCAACCAACTTTTGTCCTGCTTTATAACAATTGTCCAACTCTTCTTTGTTCGGTTTGAATTTTGCTCCGACCTGTTCTATAACTTCTACACCGAAAGAAGTTAAATTTGCGGCTATTTCTTTTACTGCTCCGCCGGCCCATCCGAAAGAGCCAAATGAAACAGCTATTCTGTTTTTAGGTTTCATACCTTTAATAAAATGTATAAAACCTGCAATATAAGCCAACATTTCATTATCGTGAGTTGATGAACCTATAACAAATGCTTT
>CACWKJ010000210.1 GCA_902761395.1 uncultured Elusimicrobium sp.
TTATTGGGACAAAATACTGTTAAATGCAAGCCAGGTAACAAACCCGTCCATAGATCCTTTAAGAGAACCTATGGAAACAAAAGTTATGATAGGCAGAAAACCGGACAAAATAGAATACGATAAAAATGGTAATATGTTAACGAAAATTCCGCCGCAAATAGAGTTAAATATGCCTATAATGTTTTCTGCAATGAGTTACGGTTCAATATCTAAAAATGCTCATGAAGCTCTTGCAAGAGCCGCAGAAAAGTTGGGAATACTTTATAATACCGGTGAAGGCGGACTTCACAAAGATTTTTATAAGTACGGTAAAAATACTACCGTTCAAGTTGCTTCAGGCAGATTCGGTGTTCATTTGGACTATTTAAATGCAGGTGCAGCAATAGAAATTAAAATAGGACAGGGTGCAAAACCGGGTATCGGCGGACATTTGCCGGGAATAAAAGTAGGTCCCGATGTTTCCGCAACAAGAATGATACCGGAAGGTTCAGATGCAATTTCACCTGCACCGCACCATGATATATATTCAATAGAAGATTTAAGACAATTAATCCTTTCTTTAAAAGAAAGTACAAATTATACAAAACCCGTTTTTGTTAAAATAGCTGCAGTTCATAATGTTTCAGCTATTGCATCGGGTATTGCAAGAGCGGGAGCAGATGCTATTGTTATAGACGGTTTCAGAGGCGGAACGGGTGCAGCACCTACAAGAGTCAGAGATAATGTGGGAATACCTATAGAACTTGCATTGGCAAGTGTAGATCAAAGATTAAGAGATGAAGGTATAAGGAACCATATTTCCGTTATATGTGCAGGTTCAATAAGAAACAGTGCGGATATAGTAAAAGCTATTGCTTTAGGTGCAGACGCCGTGTATATCGCTTCTGCAGCATTAATTGCTATGGGATGCCATGCCACATGTGTCAAAGTTGTTCTACCGGAAAATGTAATTGGGGTATAGCAACACAAAATCCCGAACTTGTAAAGAGATTAAATCCCGATATTGCTTATGAAAGATTAATAAATTTACTTACTGCATGGAACAACGAAATAAAAGAAATGCTGGGCGGAATGGGAATAAATGCAATAGACAGTTTAAGAGGTAACAGATTAATGTTAAGAGGAGTAGGTCTTAACCTTAAAGAATTGGAAATACTAGGAATAAAACATGCGGGAGAATAATAAAATAAAATGAAAAAAGTTTATGCTTTTGAAAAAAATTGTTTAGGGTGCGGGTTGTGTGAAGTTTATTGCAGAACCGCACATTCAAAATCAAAAGATATCATAAAAACATATAAAAAAGAAAATGTTGATTCTGCAATTACGATTGAAGAGATAGAAAAGAACGGAGTAAAAACTTTTTTTGCTCTTCAGTGCAGACATTGTGCAGAACCGAAATGTGTACAGGCATGTATTTCCGGCGCAATGTATAAAGATGAAAACGGTATAGTCAGAAACATAAAAGAAAAATGTGTAGGGTGTCAGTCTTGCATAATGGCATGTCCGTTCGGTGCAATAAAAATGTCGGTATCGGGAACAGTTATTTCAAAATGTGATTTATGTACGGAAAACGGAGACGAACCTGCTTGTGCGAAAAATTGTCCCAACGGTGCCTTAAAGTTTATGGACTTGGAAGAGAAAAAGTAAGTTGTTCTTTTTTTTGTCATTGCGAGACAATGAAATTGTCGTGGCAATCTATAAATAATGTTCTTGTAAAATGAAAATTTTAAAAACTAATTTGGTCGATATAGGAGTAGTAAATGAATTATTTAATAATCGGAAACAGCTGTGCGGGAACAAGTTGTGCTGCCGAAATCAGAAACATCGATAAAAAAGGCAATATAACAATATTGTCGGAAGAAAAATTTCCTGCTTACGGAAGACCGTTAATTTCTTATTTTCTGCAGGGAAAACAAACTTTGGAAACCATAAAATATAAGAAAGAAGATTTTTATACAAAAAACAAAATAACGGTTAAATTAAATTCTAAAGTAGAAAGTGTAAACACAACAAAAAAAGAAGTTGTTTGTGAAAATAAAGAAACTTATAAATACGATAAACTTCTTATTGCAACGGGAAGTATTCCTTTTGTTCCGCCTGTAAACGGAATAGAAAAGCATAAAAATGTTTATACTTTTTTAAATATTGAATCTGTTCGAAATATACAAAAAGTTGTTAATAAAAATTCAGATGTGGTTATTATCGGTGCGGGACTGATAGGTTTAAAAGCTGCGGAAGCGTTGGCGGAACAAGTTAAATCCGTTAAAGTTTGTGATATGGCAGACAGAGTTATGGCTTCCGTGTTGGATAAAAATACGGCATCTGTTATTCAAAACCATATAGAAAAACATAATGTTACTTTTTACCTTTCAAATACGGCAAAAGAAGTTAAAGAAAATTCCGTAATACTTGCCGACGGGACAGAATTAAATTGTGATGTTTTGATAATGGCGGTAGGTGTAAGACCTAATATTTCTATTGCAAAAGATATAAACATAAAAATAAACAGAGGTATTGTTGTTGATAAATATATGCAAACATCGGTAAAAGATGTTTATGCTGCAGGTGATTGTGTAGAAAGTTTTGATGTTTTGTCGGAACAAAACAAGATTCTTGCTTTATGGCCGAATGCTTTTGTTCAAGGTAAACTTGCCGGTTCTAATATGGCGGGAGTAACAAAAGAATTTACAGGTGCTTTTCCCTTAAATGCTATCGGCTTTTTCGGATTGCATTTAATTTCTGCAGGAATTGTTGATACAAAACAAGACGGATACAAAGTTTATATCCAAAAAGATGATACTAAAGATTTATTGAAAAAACTTGTAATAAAAGATGATAAGCTTGAAGGATTTGTTCTTATAAACACAAACGAGAGAGCGGGAATATACACTTCTTTAATTAATGATAAAA
>CACWKJ010000211.1 GCA_902761395.1 uncultured Elusimicrobium sp.
GGAACATCAAAAAGTGCTTTGGGTAAATATGTTGCCGATAAAAAAATTATACAACCTTTGTTTCATATAAATTCTCAACCTTGGGGATTAAAACCGTTAAATATTGAACAAAGATTTGCTTTTGAGCTTTTATTGTGTGACGATATTTCATTGGTTACTCTTATAGGTTTGCCGGGTGCGGGAAAAACTTTGCTTGCACTTGCTGCCGGTCTTCAAAAAACGGTTGAAGAAAGGCAATTCAGAAGACTTTATATTGCAAGGCCTATAATTCCTATGGGTAAAGATATCGGTTTCTTGCCGGGAACAAAAGAAGAAAAACTTTCATCTTGGATGGGTGCAATAAACGATAACCTTGAATTCTTAATGGATAAAGGTCATGAAGATGCAAAAGTAGATGAAAAAATTGATTATTTGTTTGAGTCGGGGCAAATAGAAGTTGATTCTCTTACATACATAAGAGGAAGATCTTTGCCGAAACAATACATAATAATAGATGATGCTCAAAATTTAACACCTCATGAAGTAAAAACAATTATTTCAAGAGCAGGTAACGGAACAAAAATAGTTTTAACCGGAGATCCTTACCAAATAGATAGTCCTTATTTGGATGCATCGTCTAACGGTTTAACATATTTAGTTGACAGATTTAAAGGACAATCGGTATTCGGACACTTAATGTTCTCCAAGAGTGAGAGAAGTGTTCTTGCCGCATTGTCATCGGAGTTGTTATAATAAAATGTCT
This sequence comes from uncultured Elusimicrobium sp., assembly GCA_902761395.1. Classification (GTDB taxonomy): domain Bacteria; phylum Elusimicrobiota; class Endomicrobiia; order Endomicrobiales; family Endomicrobiaceae; genus Ruminimicrobiellum. The sequence goes on from CACWKJ010000211.1 coordinate 743, forward strand.
CAAAAAGAATTTTTTGTTGATTTACATATACACACCAATTATTCTGACGGAATTTTTACACCTGAACAGGTAGTAGAATATGCTTCGAGAGTCGGACTTTCGGCAATAAGTATTACCGATCACGATACTGTTGACGGTGTACAAGAGGCCGTTGATGCCGGTAAAAAATACGGGATGGAAGTTATTTCCGGTATAGAGTTGTCTGCCGAATTGGATAATGTAACCAAAACCGAAATGCATATTTTGGGATATTATGTAAACTGGAAATCAAAATCTTTTAATGAAGCACTGTCTGTATTTAAGAAGGTAAGAATTCAAAGAGCAAAAGATATATTCGAAAAATTAAAGGAATTAAATATTGAGTTGGATCCGGAAGGATTAATTTCAGGTGTGGGCGATAAAGTTATTGGCAGATTACATTTTGCCAAAGCAATGCTTGAAAAAAATTATGTTTCTTCCATATCGGAAGCTTTTCAAAAATATTTAGGGTTGGATAAACCCGCTTATGTCCCGAAACATTATATATCTCCGAAAGATGCCATATCTCTTATTATAAGAGCAGGCGGTATTCCCGTGTTGGCACATCCTTACTACGGACATTACAGCAACAAAAATATTTTTAAAGGTCTTATTAACGACGGACTTATGGGAATAGAAGCTTGGCACAGCAGTCACCCGCAACATATAGTTAAGAAATTTTTATCAATTGCGGATGAAATGAACTTAATAGCAACCGGCGGTTCGGACTGTCACGGAGCTTACGGTAAAAACGCTACTCCTTTAATCGGAAAAATGAAAGTTCCTTACACCGTTTTGGAAGCATTGGAAGCAAAGAAAAGACAAATAGAAGAAAAAAACAGTACACTTCTGTAGGTGTTAATCATATAGTTATGAAATCTATAAACAAAAATCTTTTTTTAAAAACTTTGGAATGCCCGGTGTTTGCATGGCATTTGTATAGAGGGCTTATTCCTAAAGATAATTCTTTAACCGACGATTTTTTGATTATGGAAGCAAAAAAAATTCACGATATGGCAAAACTGTTGTTTCCCGACGGAGTACAAGTTTCGGGAAAATTTGAAGAAGCATTACAACAAACAAAAGATTTAATAAAAGATAAAAACATAAAAACAATATTCGAGCCTGTTTTTGAATATGACGGATTTATTGCAAAAGCAGTTTCCGTAAAACCGAACCTTGTAAATATGGACAAGAAAACTCTTGTTACATTAAACGGTCTTTCAGACAAAGATGGAAATCCTACGGTTTGCGGAATAATGCTTTTTGGTAAGTATCCCCAATATCTTTCTCCGAACCTTGATATTGTTGCAGTGGTCTGTGCTACAAATAAATATGCCGATGAGTCAGCAGCTGGAGAACGTTTTCTTGTAAACAA
>CACWKJ010000212.1 GCA_902761395.1 uncultured Elusimicrobium sp.
ATAGGAAGCAAAAAAGGTAACGATATTGTTGTTCCCGATAAAAATGTTTCGGAACATCACTGTACAATAATATTTGCAAACAACCAGTACACACTTAAAGATCAAAATACCATAATGGGAACACAAATAAATCTTCGTTCCATAACGGAAGCTCCTTTAAATTTCGGTGATGAAATTTCTATAGGCGATTACAAAATTTTGTTTTTGGATGATGCTTTAAGTAAACAGGATGTTGTAATTCCTCAATATTATTTAATAGGTGTTTACGGAAGATTTTTCGGTAAAAAATATTTCTTGAAATCCGACGGAGATACTTTTATAGGCAGAGAAAATCTTTCACCCAGAGGTATAGAAAATGATGTTGTATTGTCCGGAGATATGACGGTATCCAAAGGACATGCAAAAATAAGTGCTGTTCAGGGACAATATACTATTACCGATATAGGAAGTACCGGCGGAGTTGCTATAAACGGAGAAAAGTTGGGACAGCTAAACAGTACACAGTTGGCAATAGGTGACGAAATTTCTATAGGCAGAACAATATTCAGACTTGTGGATTATTTTACGGAAGATTATTCGTTACCGTCAAAGCAGCACATACTTGCATTGAAACTTTTTAAGTTGGCAAGATTGGTTACGGTTGTAGCGGTAATTGTTTTGTCATTACTTTCATTATATTTCGGATATACATCTTATTCTTTGGTAAGTTCTGCTCCAAATAAGTTAAATTTATCTTTGGATATGAACTGGTCTAAAGAAACACCTATAAGAGCAGACACTTCTTCTTATGATATTACATCAACACCTATTGTTGCCGATTTTGATAATGACGGGAAAAACGATATTGCTATGCTCACAAGTGCAGGGTTTTTGTATGCATGGAGCGGAGCAACCGGTGATAGTTTGTGGAAACCGATGGATATATATAATTCAGGTATAGCTTCTTTGGTTTGTGATGATGTTAATAACGATGCTATTCCCGATATTGTTGCTGTGTCGGATTCTTCTTTAATTTATATTATTGACGGACAAACAGGCAATATTATAAGAAGAGAGATTTTGGGCGGACATATTTCCGAGATGACGCCTCTTATATGTGATTTGGATGGAGACGGTAAGAAAGATATTGTTGTTACTTCGGAAGATGGTGCGGTTCATTTCTTATATTCTCCGGGGTTTGATACCAATTATGCAAAGTATACGGAATTTATAGACGGGCCTTTATATGCAAGCCCCGTAATATTAACGAGGAAAGATTTTTCACCTTTTGTTATTATTGCAAACTATGACAGCAAAGTTTATTTTATAGACGGTAAAACAAGAACAAAAAAGACTATTAATTTACTTGAAGATGGTGACGGTATAGATGAAGTTATTGTTCAGTCTAATGTTCCGCAGTATGTATCTGCTATAAACACATCAAAGTTTTCTGTTATGTGGACATACTTTATAGAACCTGTACCTCCGGCCAATTTGAAATTTAATGCTTCTCCTATTGTTTCGGATTTTACCGGTAACGGTATATGTGATGTAGGAGTTATTTCGGCAAACGGAACAGTTCAAATATTGAAAGGAAAAACAAATTATAATTCCGGTGAAATGTTATGGAAATTGAATTTGCCGGAATCAAAGAGATTAATATCTTCACCGGCTGCCTATGATTTTGATAAAGATGGTATTGTAGAACTTGTTTTCGGAACGGAAGACGGAAGATTGATTGTTGCAAAAAGCAATCCAAAGAGAAAAGAATTAGAAGTATTTGCAGATATTAAAGCAAGTAATTTGGCTATAACTTCAACTCCTATTCTTGCAGATTTAAACGGAGACAAATTAATAGAAATTTTATATACCAATTTACAGGATTCTATACAAATTGTTAACACCAATGCAAAGACATTAAAGAATCTTAGAATTTGGCCGATGTTTTTGGCAAATGCCGAACATACTTCTACTTTCTCGTTAAAGGAGTATAAGAATAAATCATTAATGTTAATGGGTGCAGGATTATTATTATTATTGATATTCTTCTTCTTTAAAGTCAGATCATCATTAAAGAAATCAAAGAAAAAAGTTAAGGTTACATATTTATGATGATATTGAGTTCGGCGCAGACAAATACAGGCAGAGTAAGAACAGAAAATCAAGATTGTTTCGGTGTTAAACAAGAAAGAGATTTTTTCTTTGTCTGTGATGGTATGGGCGGCGGAGTTGCCGGTGATTTTGCAAGTAAATGTGCTGTAGATGTAATACTTTCCCTATATGATAAAATTGATAAACAAGATTGTTTGGATATTGTGGGAAATGTATATTACAATTATGACGAAAATGTAATTAAACCGATAGCACTTATAAAGACAGCAAACAGATATTTATATAACTTAACAAAAAAATACCCGAAATTATCCGGTATGGGAACAACATGTGCCGGGGTTTGGTTTGACAGGAATTCGGGACTTATTCATATATACAATGTAGGAGACAGCAGAGTATACAGAATAAGAAACGGCAAAATTAAACTTTTAACGGAAGATCATTCTAAAATTAAAGAGCTCATAGATGATGGTAAAATGACTCAGGAAGATGCCAAAATGGCGGAAATTCAGAGTATGATAACAAGAGCTTTGGGAATAGGTAAAACCGTTAAAGTTGATTATAAGTCGGAACTCGTTAAAAACGGGGATATTTATGTTCTTTGTACCGATGGATTAAACGGTGAACTTTCGGATTTTACAATAAACGATATTGTTAATTTGCATAAACCTGATACCGATATGATTTCCAATGAGTTGATAACCGCAGCAAATAACGCAGGCGGAAGAGACAACACTACAGTAATATCGGTATGTATACAGGACGATCTTCAAAGTGAGTACGGATATTTAAATTCCGAACCTACTGAAGATATAGTTGTTTTCCCGGAAGAGACAAAAAATAATTCGGATAAAGAAAATTCATTAATTCGTAAATTCGAGAGAAATTTTTCAGTACCCGTTCCAAAACTTGCAACGAAAAAGAATATTTTAAAAAGTCCGCTTTTTATTGCTGTTATATTGGTTTTGATTCTTATATCCGCAGTTTTTGTTTATACCGCAATATTTAAAGATAAGGGTGAACAAAAAAGTATTGTTGAATTAACGGGAAATATTTCAGGATTGAAGTTGGATATTGAAACTTTTACGGCCGATAAACTTGTTGAGATACAAACTATAAAAGATAAAGTATTTAAAATCCAGGTTGTTCAAGAATGTTATAATGATCCGCTAAATACACTTACACCTATGCAGAATGTGACAGTTGCTTTATCTATAGACGGACAAAATAAGTATATGGGTATGTCGAGT
>CACWKJ010000213.1 GCA_902761395.1 uncultured Elusimicrobium sp.
GATTTCTTGGAGAACAAGAATGCTGCAGCATTAAATAATGTTGCATAACCAAACAAGAATATTCCGGATGTTAAAATAGTGAGAAGGTCGGCTGAAACCGCGCTCTTTGTTTTAGCCATTTGTGAGCCGCCATTCTTAACTATATCTATCCAATTTGAAACATCAGCTTTATAATTCTTATATACCATTCTGTAGTCAGCACCGGTTACGGAACCTCCCGGATTATAGAACAATACCGCACCTATAACCGCAAAAGGAATTAACATATAAACTGCAGACATCATAAGAGCCGGACTTTGAACAAGCCATAAACCTACCATAGCAATAATTGCCGTTCTAATGTTTGTATTTATATGTGTATTTCTCAATGCATAATACAAGCTCTGATCATTGTTAGGATCGAAAAGCATATTGTATGCAAGTCTTGCTGTTCTACCGGTAGGAATGTATGAAGCTGTTAATCTACCTTCATCAAAACCACTGGCCTGTGTGAACATATGTGCCATATGATAAGGAGCTTGCATTATTAAATTCTTTAAACCTGTAAATATATTTTCGCCATAAGTACGATCAATTTTTACAAAACCGGTCAAAGAAGATGTTTGAGACATAAACAATCCCATCAATCCCAAAACAACAGCTATTCCAGGAGAAGCAGAGAATACACTCACACTTAATAAAACAACTGCTATATTTATATACTTAATAATCTTTAAAGCATCTCTATCTTTTTCGTAGAAACCTGGACCTGCATAATAGTGAACAATTTGATCGGAAACGCTTGAATTTCTAGTAAAATCATAGAATTCGTAACTCATAAATGACTGAGAAGAACCCGATGCAAATTTTTGCAACATACTGCATGCATTTTTGAAACCGGTTTCTCTGAGTTTTATAACATCAACAGAAACATCGTAATATGTAGGAGAAGCTTCTATTATTTCTTGTTCTTTACTGCTTGCAGCTTCAAATAATTTAGTCATTGCATCTATCAATTTGTTAGCATCTTCAGGATTATCTTTTAATCTTTGCATAAATGCTGCGGTATCTATACCGGGAACAACGGATGCAATAAAGTTTTCAAGAATTTTACCCATATCTTCATAAATTTGTTCAGCTGTTTTGTCTCTAAAAGCACTATCGGCATCTTTTGTATCACCTAAAACATTCTTCAAGAATGTTTCCATTGATTCGTCTTCTAATTTTCCGGTTTTAAAGTCTCTTATACCTCTGATAATATCTGTCTTATTTTTCAAATAATATCTTGTAATCTGCACCATGTATCCCATCATATCTTCAGATACCATGAACGCCTGATCTTCTACAGAATGGGTCTTTGAAGAATCAAATATTGCAGGGTGACCATAGAACCATCTCGACAACATCACAAGCTGAGTAACATAGTTAAATGTTCTATCTGCATGTGCCATAGCTGAAGCTGTTGCCGTAGGGAAACTCTTTGTATCAATAATTTCACCGAATGAGCTGGCAATCACACCATAAAGGCGAACAAAAGGAGACTGTGCAAGAGGTATTCTTTGGGCTTGTTCCGCATACATACCCATATTCATATCTTGTGCCATTATGTTGTAACCTTCAGGTATGAAAGTATTTAAGTATGCTAAATGTTCTACTTTACCATAACCGAAAGGTCCGATAACTCCTCTGATAACAAACAAATCTGTATGTTCAGGCTTGAAATAGAAAACAGTCATTGGCTTGTCTAAGTTATCGAAAATAAACTTAGCTTCTGCCAAAGTAACATTTCCTTCACTATAAACTTTTTTCCACTCTTCAACTAAAGCTTTATCTGTGTCACTCAACGTTGAAGGATCTGCTAACATCAATCTAATGTACTTATCTTTTTCCTGTTGCAATTTGTTACTTATATTTAAAAGTCTTAGTTCATCAGATTCTTCCAAAACTGCTCTGAGCATAGGATTTTTATCTAATAAATCAAGAGCTTCCGGAACAGTTCTAATGTTTGTTTTTGCAGCAACGTTTAATTTATTTATTATATTCATCAAAGAACTATATTCAACTGTCTCTATACCGATTGACGTTTGGCTATTAATTTCAGTCCTTATATAATTATCAAATATAAATCTTTC
>CACWKJ010000214.1 GCA_902761395.1 uncultured Elusimicrobium sp.
CAAAGTATGAAGATATAGTAAACGAATTTGGTAAAACAAGACAATTTGAATCTGTATATTCTAAAAAAACTGCATTAAAATCAAATGTTGATGTTATAGAAATAGATATGAATAATCCCGACAGCGGTTTAAGATATTCGCAAACCGGTAATCCTATCGTGGGAGCTAATGTTTTAAAAACCGGTGATATAGTTGATTTTGAAAAAGAATTATCTTTACTTAGAAACAAAAGAATTGAAGCTGTAACAATTAACCAAAATGTTGCTGTTTATATCGATGATGCACCTGACACGATATCTTCATCACAAGGCTTTGTTGATAGTGTTAATCGATATGTGAAAAATGATAGTTTAGGTACAAACGTAAAGATATTGTTTTCGAACGACTATGTAGACAAAATATTAGAACTTTTGGAACAGGAGCTCGGAAGTGAACAAGCTGCTACGGAAAAATTTGAAGAAATAATTGACAATTTTAAAAAAGATAATAAGGAAATAGTTGTTATATTCGACAAAGATAAAGAAAACAAAGATTTAAATATGTATAAAAAATATGGAATATTTTCGTATATCGCAGACAATGAATATGTCGACGGTTTAACAGCTGCAAAGACTCAGATAAAAATAGTTACAAATTTAAGCCAAATTAATGCTTTTGACGGAAGTTTATCGATAATAAAGGTCAGTGCATTCAGGCAAGAGTTGGAAAAAGCTTCCGGAATATTTACATTCTTAACATCATCGTTAAATTTAAGTGAATATTTAAAAACAAGAAATATTAATTTTATTAAACAGGTGGCAAATAATTTTGATTTCGATCAAATACCTGTTATGGATATTAATGTAATCGGTCAAATTTTAACAGGTTCGGAAAATAAATTTGAAGATTTATCAAAATATTTAAACGGAACAGATTCTGTATCAATTTATTATCTCGGTTTAACCGATGATGAACAAAGAACAGCTTTTATAGAAGAAATATTAAAAAGAGCTTTGGTTATAAACTATTTAAGAAGTTTAGAAGAAGATAATGCTTATTATGGTTTAAAAGATAAGAATTTAGAGAATGTGTTAGCTAAAGCTTTATTTGAAAAAATTGAAAAAATGTTTGAAAATGATAAAGAATTGTTTAAAAATGGTAGATTCGAAGATAGTTTTGCAAATGTTGATACTAACGTTGTAGAAACTTTTTATAAAAAATTAGAGGAAAAATTGAACAAAAAAATGCCTACGGCAACAGATGTTGAATTTGAATTATTACAAACAATATCTCAATTAACACAAAAAGCTTTTGAACAAAATGATTCTCAAGCTATAGACGACATAATTCATTTAATTCCTGCATATGCGGATAGAAATATAGAATTAAGAACGTCAAATGCTGCCGTGATGGAAATAAATGCCGTTAAAGGTATTTTAAGTGCCGCATAATGTATACTGAAATTCAATAGGATGGAGCTGTTGAAAAACGGATTCCGTCCTGTTTTTTTATTAATAAAAAATTCCAAATATACTATAATATAAAAATATGCAGAAAATTATTTTTTGGAGTAATAAATGAGAAAGTTAAAAATGTTTTTTATGGACCATTGGGGCAAAATGTCAATTGTTTTTGCCACTGTTGTACTTATAATAGCTTTTGTATATTTACTTATGAGGTTAGATTCTTATGGCAGAAATACGATGCTTGCATATATCCCTATGTATATTCTTATGGGTGCAATACAAGCTATAGTATTTGTCGGTGCATATATGTTCTTTTTCAGCGGCGGTTTTTCTAAGTTGAAAAAAAATAAAGTAAATGCAAGCAGAGTTAATGTTAAGTTTACGGATGTTATAGGTTTTGAAAATGCTAAAAAAGAAGCAATGGAAGTTGTTGATATAATAAAGGATAGCACGAGAGTAAAAAAAATAGGTGGAAAACTGGTAAAAGGTATATTGCTTATGGGCCCTCCGGGATGCGGTAAAACATTGCTTGCCAAAGCCATTGCTACAGAAGCAAAAATGCCTTTTATTTCCATAGCGGGTAGTGAGTTTGTGGAAGTTTTTGTAGGTGTTGGTGCATCAAGAGTCAGAAAACTTTTTAAACAGGCAAG
>CACWKJ010000215.1 GCA_902761395.1 uncultured Elusimicrobium sp.
TTCCGGTATGTAATCCTACTCCCTCAATACTAAATTCTTTTTCAATGGTAGTTTGTTTTGCCATAATTATTCCTCTATATTTAACTTTTTTATTATTTTCTTAACTTTAGAAAACAAATCAGGTAATCTTTTTATTAAAGCCTGAGATTCCAAATGTTTTCTATACGGTTGTAAAGGATGACCGGCAAGTACTTGATTATCTTTTACATTTCCATTTATACCGCTTTTTGCTCCGACCATTACGTTATCACCTACAGTTATATGACCGACAACACCTACTTGTCCTCCAAGTGTTACTTTGTTACCTATTTTTGTTGAACCTGCAATACCGACTTGAGAAACAATTATAGTATTTTCACCAACCTGAACATTATGTGCAATCATTACCAGGTTATCTATTTTTGTGTTGTTTCCTATAGATGTTTTTCCTATTGCGGCTCTATCGATTGTAGTATTGGAACCTATCTCCACATTATTTCCGATTTCAACATGACCTATTTGCGGAATTTTTTCCCCCGTTGCAGCAAATCCGAATCCGTCTCCGCCGATAACAACTCCGGGATGAATTATACAATTATCACCTATTATAGTTTTTTCTCTTATGGTAACATTAGGATAAATGAGACAATTTTTACCGATAATGACATCACTTCCTATAAATGTGTTTGCCAATATTTTTGTATTGTCACCGATCGATGTATTTTCTTCAACAACAACGTTATGTCCGATAGTAATATCTTTCCCCAAAACGACAGTGGATTCTATTGTTGCCTTCGGACTAATACCGGGTTTTATTTTATCTAATCTCTGTTTATCTATTATTACCAACATCTTTGAAAAAGCAAGTTGAGGATCTTTCACAATTATAAAATTTTTATCTTTATATTCTTCAACATTTATATCTTCGGTAACAAATATTGCACTTGCTTTAGTATCTTTTAAAAAATGTGTATATTTTTTATTTCCTAAAAAAGAAATATGACCATTAACTGTATCTTGTATTGCGCCGACACCAACAATAACACAATCTTCCTGCCCTATCAATTTACCATTAACAATTTTTGCAATTTCTTTTAAAGTTAAATTCATTTTAACCCCTTATATTAAAAAACATTTCCTATGGTGAAATAGAATTGTTGTAAATCTTCACCTTTCTTATGATTTAAACCATATCCCCAATCAAGTCTTAACGGAAATACAGGTGTTGCAAATCGTATACCAAAGCCAAAACCCGACTTCAAATAATAAGAATTTGTTTCATTATTATCTGTTCCAAAAGCAAAATTAATATGATTTATATCTTTCCAAGTTCCACCGATATCATAGAAAAATGCACCTTGCAATATGGTTTTCTTATTTTCTTGAACAATAGGAAACTTATATTCAACATTTGCAACAGTCATCACTTTACCGCCGTTATAAGGTCCGACTTCCGTTCTGTATTTGTATCCTCTTATTGTATCGGCTCCTCCGACATAATATTTTTCATACAAAGGTACATCCGAAGACGAACCGTAACTTTCTATCCAACCTGCATTAATATTAATCGATAGCACAAATTTCCAGAATGTAGGGAAGAACCATGTCCCTCTGACGGAATTTCTAACATAATTAACATTTCCGCCCAACGGACCGCCGGCAACATTTATACCATAAGAATATCTTGCACCTCTTGACGGATCATAAATATAATCTCTTGTATCATAAACTATTTGAGCTCTTACACTTGATGTTCTGTCTTTTGCCAAGTCCGGATCGTTCATAATTTCTTCTTTAAGTTCATCATCATCTATATTAAAAATTCTGACATGTTCGTAGGTGTAACCGAATAACAAAGCTATCTTATCATCTACTCTGGGACTTATTGAAACAGAACCTCCGAGTCTTCCTTCTCTGTAAGCATCACTTGTATTATGATAGTCCCTTAATCTTTCTATATTATATAATGACAGTCCCAAACTCATGGCTTTTCCCAAAAACCAAGGTTCCGTCCAATCCAACTCATAATTCTGCCTTCTTGCACCAAACTCCCACAACAAATTCAATTTTTGTGCTCTACCGAACAAGTTCATATGTTGCAATTGTA
>CACWKJ010000216.1 GCA_902761395.1 uncultured Elusimicrobium sp.
GGTTTTCTTTTGTTCTTTTGTGAACGAATCGGAATATTTTATAAAAATTTGTCTTATTTTAACTTGCTCGGAATAACTTCTCTTTAAATTATTTGCAACGGAAGATACCAACTTATCTTCCTGTATGGAAAGCTCTAAATCCTGCCCTTTTATTTTCGACATAACATTATTATAAAAAGTCTTTAATTCTTCATCTGTAGGATTATGTGCTCTGTTTTTAATTTCCGTTGAAACATACTTTATTTTCATTAAAGATTCTTTTAATTCCTGCTCGAACTCTTTTTTGGTTAAACCTTGATTTTTTAAATCTTTCTCGAAATCTTTTTCTGTTTTAAAATTAGCTTTTATTTTGTTTATTGCCGAATCAAGCTCTTCTTTTGAAATTTCGGTGCCTGCTTTTTTTGCTGCATCTATTAAAAGTATCTCTTCTATTTTTTGATTAACTATTTTATTGGCAAGTATTGCAACATTTTCTTCTGTTTTTTGTTCTTCGGGCAAAACAGCAAAATCCTGTTGCAATATCTTGTTTACAAAAGTTTTTGTTATAGTTTTACCGTTAACAGTTGCTATAACATCTGATTTTTCTTCGGCATTAACAAATGTTGCCAAAAACACAAATAAAGACATTACTAAAAAAAGCTTTTTCATTTTATATTCTCCAATATATCATTTGCTATGATATTTTTTGCACTGTTCTTTTTTATAATTATATGATTTTGTAACGGTCTCGGTCCTATTTGAGAAGGGTCGGTATTACCGTACAACGCAATACATTTTACTCCCAAACTTGCAGCCAAATGCATTGTTCCCGAATCTATTCCTATAAACATTTTTGCTTTACTTATAAGAGCGGAAAGCTCAACGAGACCGTTTTCCGGACAAAACATTTTCACATCTTTTGACACATATTTCATTATTTTCATTGCAGACTCTTTTTCCCATTGCGCATAAACAACAACCACTTTCTTTTTCATCTGTGCAAGCTTATTCAAAGTTTCTATCCACACTTCTTTTCTTAAACATTTTTCCTGTCTTCTTTTACTTGCGCCGAAAGATACAACATAAAAATCCTCATTTAACATTTTGTTATCTTCCAACCAAAAAGACACTTTAACATCGGATTCTCTGTCAACTTGTAAAACATTCAAATAATCTTTTTGAACATTGTCGATACCTACAGACTTTGCAAGAACAATATTGTTGTTAAGTGAAGGAACACCTTGTTTTTCTACCGTCTGTGTAAGTAAAAAATTTAAACTTGCGGTCTTAAAACCGACTCTGTTTTTTATTTTTGAAAAGTATGCCAAAAGCAACGTTTCGGGTGATTCCGAAAACATCACCGCGGTATCAATTTTTTCTTTTCTTATTGCGGCAATCAAATCTATTTCCTCACCGAGCGAACCGACTTTCAAAAAGATTTTATCGACAAGTTTACTATCTGTTGCTTGTATGTCGCCTGCTTTGTAGGCATTTACCATAGCAATAAGCATAAGGGAAACAGTCGTAATTCTTTGCTGGCCGTCTATAATAAAGCGGTCTTCTGTGCCAGATTGTATGTTTGAAACGATGCTACCAAAGAAATGACTCTTCCTGTCACTATGATGCATCTTCAACAAGTCTTGAAAAAGTTGCTCACAGTTTTCTTCCTTCCAGTCGTAGTTACGCTGATAAAGAGGTATGATGAATCGTTTGTCAGACCCATCAAAAAACTTAATTAGCGGTTGTGCATCACCTTTCATATGCTCGTATTGTTATGTTATTACTTTTAATATTATTCTCAATTGTTATGCTGAAATAGATATAACCTGATGTATCTGATTTACAAAATCTTTGAGTTTGACAAAGTTATTTCCGAAAGTTGGACGCCAGTTAAGTGCTTTCAATGGGTACTCCATGAAGTTCCTGGTTTCAATGTCGCCATTCACACTTACATAATCGATAATGTTCTTCAGATAGCGTTCCTGTTCTGAAGTGAGATTGCTGCCCTCAATGAAATTCTGGTATATCTGGAGTGCTTTTTTACGGTCGATACCGTTAATGACTCTGATAAAGGCAGCCACATTAT
>CACWKJ010000217.1 GCA_902761395.1 uncultured Elusimicrobium sp.
ATAAAAGTGGAAAAAATATTTGTACTGTTTACGGCCTTGATACTTTGTTCTTCAATTTGCTTTGCCGTACCGTCTCGACCTACAGACAAATCTTCTTTCAGCACATTGGTTCCGTCTCAATATACACCTCCGGAACCGACTTTTATAACATCGAATATCCAAACTCCTATTCCGACAAACAAGTTTTTCAATTCGGTGATAAAAAATCCGACATATGATAATAAATATTCTTTAAATATGTATACATATCCGCAGGTTGTTAGAGCGGAAAGTACCGGACTTTTAATTGAGTATCCGGAAATGCAATATTATGATGACAAAATAGTATATAAAGATTTTGCTTCAGGTTGGAACGAATGGGGCTATTGGGAAGATGGTGGAGATAAGTATGCCAACACAATAGCGGTTTCTATTTCTACAACTGTTTCAAACGGATACACCATAACATTTCCTTCAGCGAAATTAGACGGATATTCGGATTTTGCAGCAACAATAAAATGGGAACAAGAAGATGAAGATAATTATTGGATAAAATCAACTATAGTGCAAGGTTCTCCTTTTTCTTATTATGAGTTTTGTGAAGACGTTTATCCTTCTATAGGTTTCCCGTACGAGTGGGGTAGCTATTGGGACGGTTCAACTCCAGGATACACTTTATATAACGCACAAACAGGAGAACAGGTAGAAGAGTCTGTGTTGGAATATACAGCTGATGCGGTAATTTTACATGTTCATCTTACAACAAAAGACCTTTATTACGGAATATTTGTTCCGCAAGGGACAAAATTTGTTCAAGACAGCAGAAATTTAAGTGGAGGAACAAACTATTTTCCGTGGGTTAGAACGGTAATTGATTTTTCCGGTAACGAAAGATACATGTCAATAGCTCTTCTGCCTTCTGCAAGTTTAGAAGAAGCGTTAGAAGATGTAAATACTTACCATAAATATGCATATAATTTCATTGTCGACACGAAGGTAAGTTGGGAAGTTTCTTCATCCGACCATTCCTCAAAAACCACTTTTGATGTAACAACTACCAAAAAAAGGACAGATATTGAAGGACAACAAGATGGTACGCTTTTTTGTTTATATCCTCACCAGTACAATAATGCAACTTCGGTTAGCTATGTAAGCGGTAAAACATTTAATACTTTAAGAGGAAAATTAAAATTGGCACAAGGTACCGGCTTTTCAACAAAAGTTAATTTTAAAGGAATAGTTCCTTTTTTTCAGTATGATGTAGAAGATATAAAAGATGATCTATCATATTACTTGACGAATGATGCTAACGGAATAATAATAGACACAAATCCTTATTATGATAATCCGTATAGAGCAGGAAAAGTTATTGCAAAACTTGCTAACCTTTTACCTATATCAGACAACTTAAAAGATGAAACAATCAAACTTAGTATTATTGTTAAACTGAAATCTTTACTGAAGAACTGGTTAACTTTTTCCGGAGGTGAAGAAGGCAGATATTTTGCTTATGATGACAAATGGGGCGGTCTTGAGGGAATAAAAGATGATGAATTCTTTTCTTTTAGATATAACGATCACCATTTCCATTTTGGATACTTTATTTATTCTGCGGCAATTCTTTCAATGTACGATACTGAGTTTGCTAAAGATTACGGTCAAATGGTAAATCTTTTAATCAAAGATATTGCTAATACAAAAAGAAACGATCCCGATTTCCCGTTTATGAGACATTTCGATTTTTATGAGTCTCACAGTTGGGCAAACGGTATGGGCGGTCAAGATAACGGAGGAATAGATCAAGAATCATCTTCGGAAGCCATGAATGCATGGAGTGCTATATATTTATGGGGGCTTGCAACGGGCAACAAAGAATACGAAAATCTTGGAATATATTTATACTCCAATGAATACGAGGCAATAAAATATTATTACTTTGATATAGACGGAGAAATTTTAACTCCGACATACAAGCATAATTCTGTAGGAAGACTTTTCGGTGGGCTCGTTTCTTATGATTTATTTTTTAATCCGATGATTCCTCAAACAATAAAAGGAATACAGGTTTTACCGATGACTCCGGC
>CACWKJ010000218.1 GCA_902761395.1 uncultured Elusimicrobium sp.
TTAAGGGGTTCTTGTGTCTAACGAATTAAAGCTTGGAATTTTTGTAACTATAGGTATAATAGCGGTTCTTATAACCATAATGATGTTGGGTAACTACAGCTTAACTTCAAAGTATGTTGTTAACACTTACTTTGAAAATACCGCCGGTCTTCCGAAAAAGTCTAAAGTAAAAATTTCCGGTGTTGATGTAGGTAACATAAAAAATATCGTTTTGGAAAACGGCAAAGCAAAAGTAGTACTTGTTATAGACAGAAATATAACATTATATTCCGATGCAACCGCAAAAATAGTTTCTATGGGAATAATAGGAACAAAATATATAGAGCTTACTCAGGGAACTCCTACAAACAGTGTTGTAGAACCGGGCGGAACCATTAATGCCGCAAAGGGAGCATCTCTCGAAGAATTAATAGAAAATGCAGTAAAGAAAGTTGATGAAGTTTTAGGAAATGCTTCTGAAGGTTTGAACAAAGATTTCTTCAAAAATCTTTATGATACCGTAGATAACCTTAAAAAAGTAAGTAAAACAATCGCAGACAAAGAAAGACAAATCGGGCAAGTTATCGACAATTTCAAAAACTTTTCTTCCGACTTGTATAGTATAACTCAACAAAATAAACAAGATATCAGAGACATTGTTCTTGAACTTAAAAAAGTTTCCGAAAAAATTGATGAGTTGGTAACAAAGATAAGTGAAGGTGACGGAACAATTTCTACATTGATAAATGATGAAGAAATGGCAAATGAAATTAAAGGTACTGTAAGTGATATTAAAGTTACGGTTGAACAATTGCAACAGTTTGTATCCAGAACCAAAAAGCTTGAAATCGACTGGGAATACATGGGTAAATTTGATACAAGAAACGAAAAATATCGTAACGATTTCGGTATCAGGTTTAGACCGACCAATCATAAATTCTATTATATCGGTATAAATAATATCGGTAATTATACAAACGAAGATGATGAATTTGAAAGAAACAATATGAACAAGATTGATGCTCTCATGGGCTTCAGATCGGAAAACTTCGAAGCTTACGGCGGTGTTATGAGAAGTAAAGGCGGTGTAGGTGTAGGTTGGTCTCCGTTTGATAAGATATACGGACCTATGAGAAGACTTTATATTAATGCCGAAGCAATATTCAGAACAGAAACAGCAAAGAAAGATGATCCGGACAGAGATAAACCGAACATTGTACTCGGCGCAAGACTCGGCATTTTCAACTGGTTATACGTCGGTGTTCAAGTTGAAGATACACTTACAAAAACAAATGTTATGCCGTACATTAAACTTAAAGTTACCGATGAAGATCTTGCAAGTATATTCGGTGTTGCCGGTATAGCGGCGGCAAGCTCAAAATAAACCCCTGAAGGATGGAGGAATAGAGGTATTGAGGTATAGAAAAAGCTGCACATATTTTGTGTAAATTCTTCCGTTTGTAAACATTTCATACTTTAATAAATCTATATAGTTTTGTGAAAAGCAAAAAAGTTAAAACAGTATTTGTATGTCAAAGTTGCGGTTATGAATCTCCGAAATGGCTCGGAAAATGTCCCGGATGTTCAAAGTGGAACACCTTCGTAGAAGAAAAACAGGAACCTATTTTATCTTCCAATCAATCAACAAGACAATTAACGGGATTTTCTTCGGGAACATTTCCGTTAAACGATGTTGCCGTTAAAAGCTTTGAAAGAATAAAAACCGGAATAAAAGAATTCGATCACATGATAGGCGGCGGGATTGTTCCCGGTTCTTTAACTTTGCTGGGCGGTGCACCCGGAATAGGAAAATCAACATTGATGCTGCAAATTTCCGGAGCTCTTTCTAAAGAAGGAACAGTATTATATATATCCGGAGAAGAATCTCTTTCACAGGTAAAATCAAGAGCAGAAAGATTAAATATTTCAAAAGATAATATTTTCCTTGCATCAGAAACGAACCTTGAAAATATAGTTGCTGCAATAAATAAAATACAACCTAAATTTTTGGTTATAGATTCAATACAAACGACATATCATCCGGAATTCACATC
>CACWKJ010000219.1 GCA_902761395.1 uncultured Elusimicrobium sp.
GCATTGTTACAAAATATAAATGATCATTCAAACAAAACAGTAAAAATATTGGATTTGCCGGAGAACATGAGTAAAGATGATATAGCATCGGAGGACGTTTCAGAATTTGCAAGAGACAAATTCTCTGCCGTAGGTGTAGGGAAAACCGTATTAAAATTGTTTGCCGATGCATTAGGAAACAAACTGAACCAAAAAGCAAGTGACGATATGTTGATAAAACCATCTGTCGTTGCAACGAATTTATCTGCGGAACAAATTGACACTTTCGGACAAAATGATATTAATAGGATTGTAGAACAAGGTGTAACAACAATAATAATATCAGCCAACGATAAATTATTGCAGGATAAGTCACAAGTTTTAAAAGATTTGTTACAAACCGCACATGATAAAGGATTAAAAGTGATGTTTAACTACACATTTGATCTTAAAAACATGACAATAAAAGAATTAGAAAATTGGATATCGTCATTTGATAATACGTTCCGACAATTTAAAGAAAACGGCGGAATAGACGGGTTACAAGTTGATTTATCACAAAACGGAGTATTAGCAAGTAACCCTGATGTATTATCTCTTGTTTCCGATCTTTCCAAAATAATAAAGGAACAAAAAGCCGGAGCATATTTATCAATGAAAATGCCTTCGGACATTTATCCTACGGAATTTTTAATAACTTTTAATAACGAAGATATTAAATTAGTTGTTGATTACGATTCTTCGTTACTACCTGTCGGAATTGCCAATTTGAAGACAGAAAACATGATAATAAACATTTCCGCAGATAAAAACGGCACAATATCGATGGAACAATTGTCCGGTATGTTTAAAAATAACAACAGCGTTTCCATGATATCTTTGGATTTACCTATTTTAGAAGCAGTCGATAATGATTTCTCTTTTAATAATATGACTATTGTCAAATTTATAACATCGATTTTTGAAACTACTCCGGAAGGACAAAAGAGAAAAGGTATAAATAACGGAAGAACTTTTGCTGCAAACACAAACTTTGTTATAAACGAAGGTGTTATGAGAAGTTTGTATAAGATGTACACAGACGATAATTTTAATATTTCGGAAATAAACGGAATGCTTGAAACAAGTTTCAAAGAAAATATTTCCAAATACGAATTGAAAGGTTTTGTTGAAGGTTTACTGCAAGCAACGGAATTAAAAATGATAAATGCGGATAATCTTTCTTTTGATAACAAAGAATATACAAATCTGTTAATGCAAGCTCTTATGGAATACAGAATAGCAAGTAAAGAAGAAACTTTTAAAGAACTTTCCATTTCCGATGATATTGAACAAATTTTAAATATTGATAATTTCAGAGCAGAATTCAAACAGGAAATAGAAAGAGTCCACACTATACTGAATACTTCCGGTACCGTTGAAGACAGACAAGATACTGTTATCAACATTTTAAATTCTTTAAAAGATAACCCTAAACTTAATTCTCAAGAAAGAGCTATGGTTCTTGAAGGATTATTATCATTATTACTCGGATATGCAACACCTAATATTGACACGGATAAATTGATGAACGAAGAAAGTCTTGAAAATATCAAAGCAATACTTAGAGCGGCATAATCAAATTTACAAAAGAAAATGCACTCCTCAAAAAGAGGGGTGCATTTTTTATTTGTAAAAAGTTTGTATTCCTACAAAAACAAAATCGAAATGTCAAGAAAATTCTTCTTGACAAAATCAATATGTATGTTATATCATTACAACAACACACAATATATAGTATAAATTCAACATTATACTTTCATTACAAAAAATGAGGTTTAAACTATGAAATGTCCTTTTTGCGGTAGCTTTGACGGTCAGGTTTTAGATTCCAGACCCATAGAACACACTTCAGCTATTAGAAGAAGAAGACAATGTAACCAGTGTAAAAAGCGATATACTACCTATGAAAAGCCGGAAGATATAACCTTGATGGTTATTAAATCGGACAGCAGAAGAGAACCTTTTGACAGAAAAAAACTTTGGGCAGCCGTATCAAGAGCTTGTGTGAAA
>CACWKJ010000220.1 GCA_902761395.1 uncultured Elusimicrobium sp.
ATGTTGCATTCGCAACAGCAGAAGATTTAGACGGAACAGATATACAAACAGTAATACAAATGCCTGTATTTATACAGAAAATGTTGTATGAAAATACGGTAGCCGAAGAAACTTTCAAACAAATGCCGAAATTCGCAAAAGAAGTAAAATATAAAAAGGATAATCTCAACGGGCTGTTAAATATAATGTCACATGACATAGCAAACATTGTTGCTTCAATATATCCCGAAATGAATACCGATATCTTAGCGGCACAAATTTTCTTCTCTTCGTTAGACAGACTTGTCTTCGGCACAAATTACGGTAACAACAGTATTGCCGTATCCCGCGACCTGATAAACAGATACAAAGAAGATCCTAAAGATCTTACAATAGAAATACTAAAAACTATTTCTCACGAGTTGGGACACGAAGAACTGTTTTTAAGAGGTGTTACCGGAAACACAGACCTTATAAACACATTGCACGAATTTTATGCATACTTATTTGAAACTTTATTTATTAAAGCTTATTCTCAAAAGAAACGAATAAGCCAATCGGAATCCGTATTTACAACAGCAGCACAACAAAGTATGTTAGACAATTTTATAGATGATATCTTAACGACTGCGATAAGAATATCGGATTTGGCTTTAGGTAAAAGAGATGAACACGATCAGGCATTGGATATATTGGCACTTTTACAACAAGACGAATTCAAAGAATTTTTCCCTAAAGAAAAAATAATAGAAACTTTTGATGTCATAGACACTTTAGCAAATGAAATATCTTTTGAGGATGACGGTATAACCAAAATTTTAAGAGTAGACGACTTAAATATGCAGGCACTGTCGTTTTTCATATTGATGTTTATGTTCGGCGGAGAAATAGATTTACCTTATTCAAAACTTCTTGCTCTCAGCAAATCCATATCACTGTTCAACACGAGACTGTTCGATGAGAAAAAAGTATTGGAAGCACTTATAAGAAAAGATTTTGATTATATTAATCATCTTATCGATACTATAATCGTTAAAGGTGATGCAAGAACAAAAGAACTTAACGAACTGTTGTTTAACAATGAAACTTTTGAATTTGAAGGTAAACAGTACGGATATTCGATAACATCCAACAGAAGCGAAAACGGATTATTAAAAGATGATAAAATATTAATATATTTTACACCCAACGAAATAAAATTTTTAATAACCGCAAATGATGCACAATTGGGATTACTAAAAAGAAAAGGTAACCTTTTAACTTCAAGGATTTCGGATAATCTGCAAGCTTTTATGCACTCACAACAAGTAACCGTTATTGAAAGAGATTCTTATTTTCAAAATGTAAAAAAAGTGTTGTTGGCACCGGTAAAAAGAGTTTTAGCTATTACCGAATTCACACTTAATACATTGAAAATGTTTATTAGTTTATTAACAGATTCTCCGTTTAAAAATTCAAAATCAATAAACGTAGTTTATTATGATGATTTAGATGATATAGAACCAAACAAAGATATTTTATCCGTTTATGTAAGTGAACAAGAAATACATGGCCCCGGCTTTGAAGTTTCCGGCTACACAATTAACGGAAGAAATTTAAGAATACATTACAACTCTGAAGATAACTTAATAATGGCATATTGTCCGCAGGCAAGCAAACAGGAAATAATAGAAATGACAGCGAAATATATAAAATCCACAATAGTATCCCAAGATAACAATGTTAATTTAAAAAATATTGTAGTCAGTTCCGATATTTTACCTGACACCATAACATATAATATCTCACAAGATAATGAAGGATTTATGTGTATAAGCAAAAACTTTATGAGTTTAGGTATAGAATTTATAGGTGACCTTTTAAAACTTGATGATATAGAATCTGTAATGTTTTCAAAACAGATTTACGATTATGTAGGTAATATACCGTTTAAACAGTTATCGAAAATTTTACAGGACACTTCTTTGAACGGCAGCCAAATAATAATCGACAGCGATATTTTTTCTTCAAGAGAAATGCAACCTAAC
>CACWKJ010000221.1 GCA_902761395.1 uncultured Elusimicrobium sp.
GCAAGAAAAAGCATACCTGCAGCACCTATGCTTAAAGCAACAAATTGTGTTGTTATATATTTTGTAGGGTTATCCAAATTCGAACTTGCCGAATATATTGCCGTAATACCGATAAACAATAAATATAGTATCGATATATAAAAAGTTAAATCTATATTTTTGATAATTTTAGAAAAAATTGATTTAGTGTGTGTCATTTTTGTTCCCGTTAATTAACTCTTCATCATATTCTTCCGCAATATTAAAATATTTTTTAAAAATTTCTCTTGCCACAGGTACAGAAACACTGCCTCCGAATCCGCCGTTTTCAACAATGACGGCAAGTGCAAGTTTAGGATTATCGGCAGGAGCATAAGCAACCACCCAAGCATGGTCTTCTCCTTGCGGATTTTCGGCTGTTCCCGTTTTTGCCGCAACCGACATAGTTTTAAATTTTGTTCTTTTTGCCGTTCCGTAATCCACTGCAGCTTCAAGTGATTTATGTAACTGTTTCCATGTATAAGGTTGTAACTCTATTTTTTCGTTTTCTTCCGGTTCATGTTTATAAACAGTTTCTTTCGTTATTGAGTCTTTTATTTCTTCCACAAAATACGGTTTATAAGAAACACCTTTATTTGCAACCGTTGCCATCAGGTTTGCCATTTGCAACGGAGTGACCCACAATGCACCCTGACCTATGGAAAGAATTACCGTATCTCCTTTAAGCCACGGCACTTTCATTTTGGATTTTTTCCATTCCGGTGTAGGAACAAAACCTTTTTTCTCGGAATAAATATCTATACCTGTTTTTTCGCCCAACCTAAACTTTTTAGCATAATCAACAATAACTCTGACTCCTAAATCAAGCCCCAAAATATAAAAATAAACGTTACATGAATAAGCCATTGCCGATATAAGATTAAGTTTTCTGTGTCCTGCTTTAGATGAACAAGAATAAAACCTGTCACCGAGTTCAAACTTTCCGGTACAATCTTCTATTGTACGAGGATCAAAATGCAAATGTTCCAATGCCGCAATAAAAGTAACAATTTTAAATGTTGAGCCCGGAGGATACAATGCTTGAATACATCTGTTGAAAAAAGGTAAATTTTTGTTCTTCAAATATCGTTTATAATCTTTTGCCGATGAAACTTTATTCAAATCGTAACTCGGGCAAGAAACGAATGCCTTTATTGCTCCCGTTTTTACATCTATCGCAACTGCGGCACCTTTACCCGATGAAGAATTTCTCAATGCCTGATAAGCTGTTTTTTGAAGTTCCGTATCTACGGTTAAATACAAACTGTTACCTATAATCGGAGGTTCATAATCGAATGTTTTTTGGTGTTGACCTCTTGCATTAACTTCGAAAGAATACCCGCCGTCTTTTCCTCTTAAATATCTGTCGTAAGATTGTTCTATTCCGCACCTGCCTATAATATCACCGACTTTAAGTTCGGTGTTATCCATATTGTCGAGTTCTTCAAGTCTTAATTCGTTCACATAACCTATAATGTGCGCATTTTCCACTGAATCGTGACAAACTCTTTTCGGCTCTTTTACTACCGTTATTCCGGATAAAAAGAGTTTATTTTCCTGTATTTTAAACACTTCATCTATGGTTAAGTTTTCGGCAAGTTTTATTACCCTGCCGTATCTCCAACTTTTTTCGATGGAAGATTTTATATCTTTTTGTAATATTTTGCTTAACTTTTCTATACTTTCTTCGGTAGGTTCGTACTGCTGTTCAAACGGATAAAACAGTGCAACATAGTTAGTATCGTTATCCACTAAAATTTTTTCGTTGGTATCGTAAATAAGTCCGCGGAAAGCTCTTTCGTGAGCAGTGTTTATTCTTTGATGTTCGGATATATTTCTGTAATAATTTCCTCTTATTATCTGCATATAAAACAGTTTCATTGATAAAACAACAAAGCAAACGATAAGAAGTATCAATATTACTTTGTGCTTTTCAACAAATAAATTATATGCAAATCTGTTATCTATATGGTTTTGCTGTATTATTTGGTTGCCTGCCAAATCGGCAATCGTTCTTGCAACTTTTAATATTCTGTCATATGCTCTTGCCGAAAAGCCCAACTTTTCTATGGCATTGTGTAACATAAGTCCTGCTTTTTCTTCCAACACACAATACTTCTTTATTTCTTTCGGCCCCATTTGTGCATTGCAATAAATGTTTTTACCTTTAAATCTTTCATACTGTATATTTCTTGCTTTTATTACTCTTTCTTTAATCTGTTGCGAAGTTTCGTTTGTAACCGTTTGTGTTGAAGTTATTTCATCTATTTTTAATGCCGGAACTTCCACCTGAATATCTATTCTGTCCATTAACGGCCCCGATATTTTTGCTCTGTATCTTTTAACCTGATACGGATTACAAGTACACTCTTTATCACTTCCGTAATTTCCGCACGGACAAGGGTTCATGGATGCTATCAACATAAACGATGCGGGAAAAGATAACGTGTTTTTTGCTCTTGATACCGTAACGATTTTGTCTTCCAAAGGTTGCCTTAAAACTTCCAAAACATCTCTTCTGAATTCAGTTAATTCATCCAAAAACAATACTCCGTTATGAGCCAAACTTACTTCTCCCGGTTTAGGGTAAGATCCCCCGCCTATCAAAGCAACTGCTGATGTTGTATGATGCGGACTTCTAAACGGCCTGGATGTAATTAAACTTTCACCTG
>CACWKJ010000222.1 GCA_902761395.1 uncultured Elusimicrobium sp.
CTTTTGGTTATAGATGCATCGCAGGGTGTTGAAGCACAAACTCTTGCAAACACTATGCTTGCAAAAAATGCCAACTTAAAAATTATTCCGGTAATAAATAAAATAGATTTGCCTACCGCCGATATAGATTCCGCTTACGAACAAATGACGGATGCTTTGGAAGTTATCGATCAACCTATACTTGCAAGTGCAAAAGAAGGTATCGGTATAAATGAAATTGTAGATTCCGTTATAGCAAATATCCCCGCACCGCAAGGCAAAAAAGAAGACCCGTTATCCGCTTTGATTTTTGATTCTTTTTACGATTCTTATAAAGGTGTTGTTATCATTATAAGAGTGTTCGACGGTACAATCAAAAAAGGTATGAAAGTAACATTTATGGCTTCAGGTGCTCAATACGAAGTTCTTGAAGTCGGATATATGAAAATAAAACCTGTAGAATCGGACAGTCTTTCTGCCGGTGAAGTAGGTTTTGTTGTTGCAGGTATAAAAACAATACAAGATGTAAAAATCGGTGATACAATAACCGAAAGTTCAAGACCTACAACTCACCCTCATGCAGGGTACAAAGAAGTTAATCCGTTCGTGTTTGCAGGTCTTTACCCGTACAGCACATCCGATTACGACAGTTTAAAAATTGCTCTTGAAAAGTTACAACTTTCGGATGCTTCATTAACTTATGTTCCGGAAACTTCCGTAGCGTTGGGGTTTGGTTACAGATGCGGATTTTTGGGACATCTTCATTTGGAAATCGTTAGAGAAAGACTTGAAAGAGAGTTCGGTTTAAACCTTTTGGTTACAGCACCTAACGTTATATATAATGTAAAAACAAAAAATCAAATGGTAACTATAGATAATCCTGCAAAGTTTCCCAATAATGCGGAAATCCAGGAAATTTGGGAACCGTATGTTATGGCAACAATAGTTTCTCCTACCGAATATCTCGGCGGACTAATGGATTTGTGTCAAAAGAAAAGAGGCAAACAGGTTGACATGAAATATGTTAACATGAAAATTGCCATTTTAAAATACGAAATTCCGTTGGCGGAAATTATTGTAGGTTTTTACGATGCACTCAAATCCGTATCTAAAGGGTATGCATCGTTCGATTACGAACATATAGCACCGCAACTTGGCGATTTGGTAAAGCTTGAAATACTTGTTAACGGTGAAGTTGTGGATGCTTTTTCGGTTATAGTTCATAAAGATAAAGCACAAACTGCCGCACACTTTTTAACTGAAAAGTTAAGAGGAATTATTCCCCGCCACATGTTTGAAATTCCTATACAGGCAAGAATAAATAACAAAATTATAGCAAGAGAAACAATTTCCGCTATGAGAAAAGATGTTCTTGCAAAATGTTATGGCGGTGATATCACCAGAAAGAGAAAACTTCTCGAAAAGCAGAAAGAAGGTAAGAAGAAGATGAGACAGTTCGGGAAGGTGGAGCTGCCGCCGGAAGCGTTTGTTGCGGTTCTGCAAATAGATAAGTAATTACAAATTACTTGTGGGCGAAACGGATTTATCTTTTAAATAACAATTTTTCATTTACCTTCTTTATGTACCGTTTCACTTTTGTACACCGCAGTCGGTAAAAGCTTCATTCTTATTTAAAATTTGGAAATCCTTTGAAAGCCAACAACGACATAACAACATTTGTCATTCCGGACTCGATCCGGAATCTATTAAAAATTTTTATTCTACCACAAAATCTTAAGGTCTTTAACGACGACAAAAATAGTGCATAGTTTGTAAATAAAACTATGCACTAATAAAATCAAAATATTTTTTATAACTTAAACAATAAAATGGCAGATTCCGAATAATAATGAAAATCCTATCAACATCATTATAGGTGTATCCATAGAATGTGGAGCAAATTATAGGTGGAAACAATAATAATGAATACCAAAATTGTTGCGGATTTGCGAATTGTCCTTTATATAAAACGAGGAACAATATAGCACAAAGATATACACAGGCACTTCCCGCATAAGATCTTACATATCTGTGTTTTAAGTTCCAAGAAGGAACAACATATTTTTTCTTACCTAAATATGTTCCTACCGGTTCTGCAAGGCCGTCTCCTATTGCAACCGTAAATACTACAACAGAAGCCAAAGCCGGTAATTGTAAAAATGTTTCAAATATTTGTTTAAATATTGTTATTATTAAAAGACCCGGCAACATGTTTCCTAAAACTATCCACTTTAATGTGTTAGGTCTGTCTTCAATTCTGTCTAAAGAATTAAATTGTAACATAAAGAACGTTGAAAATTCTCTAACCGGTTTTATTAATATCAAAAACATAAATAATACAAACAAAGATTCCCAAAGATGAGGTAGTATTCCCAACGGATCTGTCGGAGGACTTAATAAAGGAACAAGATATGCTGCAAAATGTTGAATTTTTCTTGTATAGTTTACTTTAAACCATTTGTTTTTTGATGAAACGATATAACCTTTTTCATCTACATTGCAAAAATATCTGCAAAGCATTCCACCAAACAAAGATAAAAACATCATAATTGAAAGTTTTATTGCCGATCTTAAGAAAAAACTTTTTTCGGCAAACAAACTTTGGTTAAAAAGCAGTGTACATACGAGTAAAACGAAAAATAAAAAAAGCCATAAAATAAGAAAACTTAAATCAAAAGTTTTTGTCCATTTTTCATTATAATTACCGGCAGCATCTCCCGGCATTAATACTGTATCTTTCATAAAAATCCTTTTTTATACATAATTTTATTTTAACAATAATATAAAATAAAACATATATTGTTGTCAAGAAAACCGACCATTTGTATATTTTTATTTAATTTGAATGTTTTTCTTTCCAATGGTTAAAAATATTTGCCAATATTGCGCCGGAAATGTTGTGCCATACGGAAAAAATCGCTCCCGGAACGGTAGCCATAGCAAGTGAAGCAAACGATGTTGATGCAAGGCTTGTTGCAAGTCCTGAATTTTGCATACCGATTTCAATAGAAACAGCTTTAGTTTTTGCAACATTAAATTTCAATATTTTTCCTAACCCGAACCCGCAAACATAACCTAAAACATTATGTAAAATAACAACCGTAAATACTATCAGTCCCGTCGACAAAATCTTTGCTGCATTGTGAGATACCACGCTTGCAACAATCATACAAATACCTGTAACGGAAACCATCGGAAGAATCTTTATTACCTTTTGCGTAAAATTTCCGAAAAATTTGTTAATAATAAAACCTAAAACTATCGG
>CACWKJ010000223.1 GCA_902761395.1 uncultured Elusimicrobium sp.
GATAAATCATCATAATTTTGCCACAGAGTTTTTTCTCATTAATTGAAAAAGATCAAAATCCTTCATTTGTTGAAAATGCAGAAAAATTTGGTGCTATCCATTTCTTTAAATCACCAATAAATGTAAAACAGATTTTCGAAATATTAGGTCAGATAAAAAGAAAACAAAATATCGCACTTGTAAACATGGATTCAGAAGATTTTGAACCTTTAAACAAAGCTCTTGCGGAAGAAGGTTTTCATTTGTTATCTTATGCAGATTGCAACAAATTATATGAAGAACTTAATAATTCATTCTTTGATATTGCATTGATTAATGCAAAGATAGATACAAATATCGCAGATTTTCACGACAAGTTACAACAACAAATGCCTAACACTGGTTCTATTTATCTGTTAAATGATGATAAAAATTTAGAAGCCATTAAACAAAAAGGTTGTTTTTATCTTACAAAACCATTTGAAATAGAAAATGTAATAAGTTTAATAAATAAAATTTTAGGAAAATAAAATTATGGAAGAAAAAACTTATGTTTTTACAAAAAGGCAATTGTAGCTTCTCATGATTTAAAAAATGTTGTCGGTGGCATTTCTAACATTTCATACTATCTTTCAAAAACAGTAAAACCTGAAAGTGAAACTCAAAAAAAGATGTTAGACCTGTTGGCAACGGAAGTCGTAACTCTTAATAACAGAATTACCGAAGTGTTAGATATGACTAGGGTAAAGCAACTAAAAAAAGAGCCTTGCGATTTACAAAATTTAATTACAAAAGCAATGGAAGAAAATAAAATCGACGGAATAAATTTCGAACAAAATTTAGTTTCCGTAAAAGTTTATGCCGATTCGGAAAGAATGAAACAAGTTTTTTCAAATGTTATAAAAAATGCCAAAGATGCAATGAAAAATAACGGAACGATAACAATAACTTCAGAAATTGAAGATCAATATGTTATCACCACAATATCGGATTGCGGACAAGGAATGAATGCGGAAACACTGGAAAATTGTTTTGATCCCATGTTCTCGACAAAACTTGCAAAAGCAATAGGTATGGGTCTTACCGTTGCACAACAAATAACCGAAATGCATAACGGTAAAATAGATATTTCAAGTGAAGAACAAAAAGGAACTTCCGTAAGAATAAAATTACCGATATACAAAGAAGATTAATTTTCTATTTCGAAACGAAATACAGCTTTTGACCGAATTTCTTTGCAATCCATATTTTTGAAATAATATATTTTTTAGATTCTTTATCCTTTAACCAAACAAAAATATTATTTATTTGGACTGCTCTTTTTTTATCAGGAAGGATTTCTTTTAAAATTTTATATTGCAGTATACTTTCTTGTCTGTAAAATGCTCGTAAATTCAATATTATTTTCTTTTTAGATATATTGACATATTTTGATATAAATAAATTTACCTTGTTTTTAAAATAGTCTGTTTCATCTTTTACTATACAAGATAAATTGTATATATGTTCTATAACGGAAGGATTTATTTGTTTAAGTTGAGGAATAAGATTTAATCTTATTTTATTTCTGGTATAGTCACATTTAAAATTTGTTTTATCCGTACAAAAAACAATTTCTTTTTTTGATGCATAATCATCTATCAAATCTCTTGATATCGGCAACAACGGCCTTATTACAGATAAATTCTTATTTATCTTTCTTATCATCGGGATACCGGTAAGTCCGTCGGTTCCTGTTCCCCTAAGCAACCACATAATAACGGTTTCGGCGTTGTCGTTCATATTGTGAGCAGTAGCAATTTTATTACATTTATATTTTTTTGCTACTTCTTCTAACCCTAAATATCTTAATTGTCTTCCGGCAGTTTCTACCGATATATTTTTTTTCTTTGCATACTCTTTTGTGTTTAGATTTTTCAAAACACATTCTATATTTAAAGAAGAAATATATTTTTCAACAATTTTAGCTTCCTTAACAGATTCTTTTCTTAAATTGTGATTAAAATTGACAACGACAAGTTCTATGTTTAAAATTTTTGTAAGCATCGAAAACAAACTTGCCATAACCATTGAATCTGCTCCGCCGGAAACGGCAAGCAAAATTTTATCACCGGAAACGACTAACTTATTATCAATAATATTTTTTTTAAATTTTTCCCAAATAAGCATTTTTCACCAACTACAAATAAAAAAACTCTAATCTTTAACAGACTAGAGCAAAAACTGCCCGACCTGGGCTCGAACCAGGACTATTCTGTTCCAGAGACAGATGTGTTACCAATTACACCATCGGGCAAATCTCTTT
>CACWKJ010000224.1 GCA_902761395.1 uncultured Elusimicrobium sp.
CTTTTCTCCCCAGTTGTTTGCCGGTTGTTGCCAGAATATACCTGTCCAACCTGCTCCTTGGGTCATCTTTGCACTGTACGTAATCTTGATGCAGTTGTTTCCGCTTCTCGGTGTTTCCGTGCATGCTTGGTTCAATTTCAAATCTCCGAAATCTCCCATCCAGCCGGAAGGTGCAAAGTGGTTGTCTTTTGAAGCATTTTCTACATATACTGCAAATGCTTTAAAAGATGATGCTGCCTTTGCTGTTGTTGATGTTGCTGCTTTTGGTGCTGCGAATGCTACTGCTGCTACTCCTGCCATGAAAACGGTTGCTACTAACAAGCTCATTACCTTTCTCATTTTCCTTCTCCTTTTTTTAGATTTGTAGAATCTGAGTTCTACATTTTTTTTACGGCTGCTACAAACTTTAGACTTACCTCCTTTTTAAAAAGTTTCACCTAATTTGTTTTTGTTACATGCCGTAACATTTAGCATAGCCCATGTTTTTATGAATTTCAACATTTTTCAATCAATTTCACAAATTTTTCACATATATAAAGATCTGCAATTTTATTAACATTTGCATTTTTTATTACATTTTTTTGCAAAGTGTTTTCTGTATCCTTTCTTGGCAAAATGTTTTTTGTGATGTCCGTTCTTTTTTGCAAACTTAAAGTTTTTGTTATGACCTTTTTTGGCAAAATGTTTTCCTTTTTGTCCTTTTTTTGCGAAATTTTTACCGTTTTTACCTTGCCTTTTTTTTGCAAATTCTTTTCCCTTTTTGCCTTTTTTTGCAAACTTTTCTTTTTTATCGTTCTTTTTAGCAAAATCTTTTTTCTTTTGATCTTTTTTTGCAACATTTGTTTCTTTCTTTGTATCTTTTTTTACATCTTTTTTATCATACTTCTGTTCAACTTTTACTTTACCGTTATCCTTAGGTGCATTTTTCCCGTCTCCCGGTCCCATTGCAAAACTTGCAGTTGTAAGTCCAAACATTAACATCAAACTTAACATCATTTTTGCGATTTTTAAATTTCTCATTTTGTCCCCCTTTACTGTTTTTTTCAAATACACAATTAAGACAAAACGAAAAACAAAAAAGTTACACCTTTTCCTTAATTACATTTTAGCTAAACAAGTTTTATTTTTTACTTATAATTTCACATTTGCCTTCTTTATGTACCATTCGTTTCACTTCCATTTATGTACACCGCAGTCGGCAAATGTTTTATTATAAGTAAAAACTTGAAAACTCTTTGACTGCAAACAACGGCAACGACATTTCGCCAAATACTTCGTTATAATTTAAAATCTTGAAATTCTCTGAGAGCAAACAAAAAAGTTGTTAGTGAACTTAAGATTTTAGGAAACGAAATTTTTCCTACAATATTAGAAATAAAACATATTGATAATAAAGTACAAGCTACAATAAGTAAGAGAGCTTTATATTCTTCATTCAAAAAACGTGTTACATTCGTACCAAATGTAAAAGAAGCAATAATAGAAAGAAAGCTTTTTAGCGGAGTTAATTTTATAGTATTACTTAGAGATAAAGTCGGTAAGAAATATGCTATTAACCCTAACTATTCGGAACCTGAATCGACAGCAAATCAATTAGCAAAGAGAATAAATACTTCAATAAAAAGTAATATCGATTTTAAATTTGAAATATTAGATAAAGTCAAAATAATTTGTTCTATTATAGGTATAGTAATACCCTCGATGATACTATATTTTTGGATGTTATATGATATAAAGCATCCTAAACGAGCAATAAGAATATTGCTTGATGAAGAACAAGAAGACGATGAGGAAGATGAAGAAGATTATTATTATGATGAACTTAAAGAAAAAGATGAAATAGCCGAACTAAAAAATTATCCCGTATCGGAAGGAGAGTTAGAAAAACAAGCCCTCGAATCTCCTAATCCGGTTGAAGAACCTCAAAAAGATGATAATAAATACAATGATATTAATGATTCCATAATTAAATAAAATTTTGCAAAGCAAAATTTTGATGGATTGCTTCACTACGTTCGCAATGACACCGTTTAGTCGTTCAAGACCTTAAGATTTTGTGTTAGAGCCATAATCAATTAGTAATTATTAATTAAAACAAAAAACGGGAAGAAAAATTTTCTTCCCGTTTTTACATTATTGTAGTTATTGGCATTCAAGACTTTTTAGTTTTGAATTATAACAAAGCATTTAGCGACTGCGGTGTACAAAAGTGAAACGGTACATAAAGGAGCAAAATGCAAAGTTATAATTCAAAAATTAAAGTTGCTTAGCTAATAAAAATTATTGGAACTATTTTTGTTTTTTGAGTGCCTCTCCAATAATACTTTCAATATTATTAACCACACCAATCTTCTCGTTAATTTGTTTCAACACTGCATCTTTCTGTCCCTGTAAACTCTTTTCTATTTCTTTGGCTTTTTCTTGTGCAAGTTCATTAACTTTTTGTCTTATCTTATCTTTAGCTTCGTTAACTTTTGCAGAGAACATTTTAGACATAGCATCATAAAGTTTTTTATCTATATCAGACTTAATTTTCACATCAAGATTTTCACTGTCTTGAGTTTGAGCCGCAAGGTTAACATCAAATGATTTTATTGAGTTTGTAATTTGTGCCAAATATTTTAAATTTCCTTCTATAGAATTTAAATCTTTTTCTTTTATATTTCTAAAATTAATGTCCGCTTTTGCCAAAAATCCCGAAGTATCCAAATCAAACAAACTTTTAACATCTATAGTTGCAGTATTTACAAGCGGCAAATAATCGTTAGGTTCTATATCTAATAATGAACTGCCTTCAAAACCGAAAATTTCAACCGCTATTTGATCTTTAAAATTTGGTGTTCTGTGATCAAAATTACCTAAAACACTTAATTGTTGTTCTGCAGTGCTACCTCTAAGCGCCATTGTCATCAAATCTTTTACCATACTTGGTGAAGAAGAAATATTTTTTATTAAACCTGAAAAATCTATACC
>CACWKJ010000225.1 GCA_902761395.1 uncultured Elusimicrobium sp.
GAAAAAGCTAAACAAAGAGCAGAAGAACTTTAATATATAATAAGTAATAAGTAGAGAGGTAAAAGTAATGATTATTAAAGTAAGAGTAATTCCTAATTCAAAAAGAAATGATGTTGTCAGCAGAATTGGGTCTATTTTAAGAGTAAAAATTGCTGCTCCTGCCGTTGAAGGAAAAGCTAACGAAGAATTATGCGAATATTTATCTGATTTTTTTGATGTTAATAGATCTCATGTCCTCTTAAGAAAAGGTGAAAGAGGAAGAGAAAAAACCATAGAAATTACAGGAAGAACCGAAGAAGAATTGGAAGAAGTTTTAGATACTATACCGTAGAGATTAAATCGACTTTAAGAGAAAAATATGAATAATAAAATGTCGGAAACTTTATATTGGGAAAAAGGTACACTTTTTTTGTTGGACCAACTGGAATTACCGAGTAAAGTTGTGTACAGAAAATGTAAAACATATACCGATGTTATAAAAGCGATTAAGAATATGATTGTCAGAGGTGCTCCGGCTATAGGTGTGAGTGCAGCTTACGGTATGGTTCTGGCAGGAACAAAGGCCGCAAAGTTATCTCCCACGGAAAAAATTAAATTTATTAAAAAAGTTTCCGAAGAAATGATACAAGCAAGGCCTACAGCCGTTAACTTAAAGTGGGCTGTAGATAAAATGTGTGTAGTTGTAGAAAGTTCTTTAAAATTAAATCCCGAAAATTTTGTTGCTGCTTTGGAATCTGCGGCAAACGAAATTTACGACGAAGATATAGAATGTAATAAGATTATGGCTGATTTCGGAGCAAGATTATTGAAAAAGAATTCCGTAGTTCTTACTCATTGTAATGCCGGTGCACTTGCCACTGCAGGTTACGGAACGGCACTCGGAATGATAAGAACAGGTTATAAGAACGGGAAAATAAAAAAAGTTTTTGTTGATGAAACAAGACCTTATTTGCAGGGTGCAAGGCTTACCGCATGGGAACTTCAACAAGAAAAAATTCCGTATACTTTAATTACCGATAATATGGCAGGATATATAATGAAGACGGAAAAAATAATAGATGCCGTTATTGTCGGTGCGGACAGAATTGCTTCAAACGGTGATGTTGCAAATAAAATAGGAACTTATTCGTTGTCGATACTTGCAAAATATCATAAGATACCTTTTTATGTTGTGGCCCCGAGTTCTACAATAGATTTTTCAACTTTGTACGGTACAAAGATAAAAATAGAAGAAAGATCTGCCGAAGAAGTTTTAAAAATAAACGGCAAAGAAATTGCTCCTAAAGGTACACAGGTAAGACATCCCGGTTTTGATATCACTCCGGCATCAAACATTACAATGATTATCACGGAAAAAGGTGTTTTCAAGCCAAACAAAATTTCTACACTGAAAAAAATTAAATAAAAATATAAAAAAGGTTAAACAAGAAAATGGAAAACGAAAAAAAAGATTATTCAAAAACTGTTAATTTACCTAAAACAGACTTTCAAATGAAAGCAAATTTAGCTCAAAGAGAACCGGACTTTTTAAAAGAGTTATACGATGCTAAAATTTACGAGAAGATGAGAGCAAAAAATCAAGGTAAGAAGAAATTTATTCTTCACGACGGACCTCCGTATGCCAACGGAAATATGCACAGCGGACATGCGTTGAATAAAATTTTAAAAGATTTTATTTTGAAATATAAAAACATGAAAGGTTTTGACACTCCTTATACACCCGGTTGGGATTGTCACGGCCTTCCTATAGAAACACAATGTTTAAAAGAATTAAAAACCGATAAACATAAAGTAGATAAAAAAGTTTTCAGACAGCAGGCAAGTGATTTTGCAAAAAGATTCGTTTCTATACAAAGAGAAGGATTTAAAAGATTGGGAGTATTTGCAGATTGGGAAAAACCTTATCTTACATTGGATCCTAAATATGAAGCATCAATAGTAAAAGTTTTCGGTGAACTTGTAGAAAAAAATTATTTGTTCAGAAAGAAAAAACCTGTTTATTGGTGTTCATCGTGCGAAACAGCTCTTGCGGATGCTGAAGTTGAATATGCGGATGTTACATCCGATTCAATATTTGTAAAATTTAAAATTGTTGAATTGAGTGATGCATTAAAAGATAAACAAGATTTGTTGAAAGATTATTCCGTATTAATATGGACGACAACACCTTGGACATTACCGTCCAACGTGGCACTTGCATTTTCACCTGTAGCAAAATATGTTGCCTGTGAATATATATTAAACGGCAAAGTTGAAAAAATAATTGTTGCAAGAGATTTGGCGGAAAATGTTAAGAACAAAATCTCTGCGGAAAGTTTTACCGTAAAAGCGGAAGTTGACGGTAAAGATTTGGAATATATCAAATGTCAAAATCCTATAGTAGACAGAAAATCGCTCGGTATTTTGGCGGATTATGTCAGTATGGAAGACGGTTCCGGTATAGTTCACATTGCTCCGGGACATGGTCAGGAAGACTATCAGGCGGGATTAGCATATAAACTTGATATTATTTCACCTTTAAATGACAGAGGACAATTTACAAAAGAAGTTCCCGAATTTGAAGGAATAAATGTGTTTAAAGCAAATCCTTTAATAATCGAAAAACTTACGAAAGAAGGAACACTTCTTGCAAGTATAAAAATAAGTCATTCTTATCCTCATTGTTGGAGATGTAAGAAACCTGTAATATTCAGAGCAACTCCTCAATGGTTTATGGGTGTGGATTTGAATGATTTAAGACAAAATCTTCTTAAAGAAATTAAGAATGTTAATTGGGTTCCTA
>CACWKJ010000226.1 GCA_902761395.1 uncultured Elusimicrobium sp.
TTAAAGACTTTATATCAAAATACAATTCTAATATCTCTTTAAGTTTTTTAAAGAACAAGTTGGTGCAAAAAAAATGATAAAACTAAATTTTAATCAAGTTCAAAATATAAAAGTTGATTGTATTATAAGTTTTGGAAAATCTTGCAGAGTTGCGGAACATCTTAAGAGAAACAATCTAAGATTTTTTTCAAGTCCATTTGACTGGCTAGGAGAATATACTCTTAGTGATACACTTCCTATTTTAAAAAATCCTGAAAAAAATTTTTTCACGGAATATAAGTTTTATCCTGAAAAAAACACACAGGCAACACTTGCTATAATTGATACAAAAACAGGTATGGTTTGTGTACATGATTTTAAAAAGAATCTACCGGAGAAAATAAATCAAGTTTTATTTAGGAATAAATATAAAAGAAGATTTAAAAATCTAAAGAACATTTTAACTGATGCTCAAAATATGTGTATAATAACCAATCATGTAGTAAATACACCGGATATTTTAAACTTTATAGAACAATTTTTAAAACTTTATACATTCAAACATTTATATTATATTAATATTCTCGATAATAAAAATCAAAAAGAAGATGAAAATTTAATTACAACAGAAAAGAATAATATTACTGTTTTTGAATATTCTTTTAATGATGAACATAAAGACGGAAGAAATAAAGAAAAAAACCCGGATTTTTGGTTAGGAAATATTGATTATTGGAATAAAATTCTGAGTAAAATTAAATTAAACAAAGAATTTGTAATCAAACACATAAAGGAAAAAAGTCTTACAGAGGAAAAGAATGAAAGATAACAATTCCCGTGTCGAATCGAAAAAGAATGGTTATGATAAAAGCACCAACGGCAACAACGAAAGAACAATAGAAAAAAGAATTTATAAATGGAAAGAAAAGCTTATAGATTTATCAAAAAGGAACAGATTATTAAATTTTAAATTTTCAAAATCTCTGACTTTAAGAATTATTGATGAGCAACCGCCGGAAGTATATAAAGCATTGGTTCGGGAATTACATTCTTTGGAATTTTTACCGATAAAGGAAAATGCCGAAAATATTTCCGAACAAGAGAAAAAATCGTTGGAAGAACTAAACGAAGGTATAGAATTTAAGGCTCAAGAGTTTAAAGAATACAATCCCGAACAATTAAGCAAAAAGCACACAGACAAATATTTACAAACAAAACTTTCCGTTCAAGATTTAAACAAAGTGTTAAGCAAAATAAGCACAACGGCAAGATCCACCAACGATGATTTAGGATACAATGTTTTATTTTTGGCTTTGGGAAGTGTGATTTGGTACGAAAAAGACAACAGTAACGAACCAATGGAAGCTCCCGTTCTTTTGGTTCCCGTTGAAATAAAAAGAAAAAGTATAGGTCAACCGTTTACAATTAAGTATAACGAAGATTCCGTTATATTAAATCCCGCACTTGTACTTAAACTGAAAAGAGATTTTCAAATAAATTTGGAAGATATTAATATTGACGAAGAAGAATTAAACCCTATCGATATTTTTATTAAAGTTCAAGATAAAATAAACAAAAATCAACGTTGGAAGCTGTTAAACAATATCTATATAGGTTTATTTTCTTTTGCCAAATTCGTAATGTACAAAGATTTGGAAGAATATCGGGATATAATAAAGAGTAATAAGTTTGTTGAAACTATCTGCGGATTAAACGATAACAAACAAGTTTCCGCTGAAGAAATTTGTCCGATGTCTGAGCTTGATAACATTGTTCATCCGCACGGAACATATCAAATTTTAGACGCAGATTCTTCACAGCAACAGGCAGGGAACAGGCAAAAGTCAGACTATTTCAAATATGATCGGAGAACTATTGGCGCAAAACAAAAAAGTTTTGTTTGTCAGTCAGAAAATAGCGGCATTGGAAGTTGTAAAAAATCGTTTGGCTGCCAACGGCTTAGCACCTTTTTGTTTGGAACTGCACAGCAATAAAACAAACAGAAAAAATGTGCTCGGCGAACTTGCCGGAAGTCTGGACTACAAATTTACGGGAAATTACGATTCTCAAAGTTTATCCAAAATATTAACGGATATAAAATCTTTAAAAGTTTATTCCAAAGAGTTGCATACTCCTATGGGGTTGATAAAAATATCCCCTTATAAAGCATTGGGAATTGTTTTGGATAACAATCATATTCCGGAATTCAGATACATATTTCAAAACTACGATAAATGGACGGATAAAGATTTGTCGGCAAAGAAAGAACTTTTTAAAGATGCTACGGAAACAATAAAAAAACTGGGAAATCCAAAAGACTTTGCATGGTACGGTACACAAGTAAGAGAAATTTCTCTTAAAGAAAAAATAAATTTAAAAAACGAAATTGATTATCTCATAAAAAGTATCGAAAAAGTTGAAAAGAGCATTGATATTTTATGTGAAGAACTTTTACTGACAAAAGTTACAAAAATCGCACAATTTGAAGATTTTATAACTGTTGCCGATTCTGTTTCGAATATTTCCGATTCGGCGCTTTCTTATATGGAAAACACCGATATAAATTTCGAAGAAGATGTTAAACTTGTTCGTGATACGGTAAAACAATTCAGTACTTTTAACAACAGAGTAAAAAACAAATACTCTTCGGAAATATTAAATCAAGATATTGATGATTTAATATCAAAATTATCTCTTTACGGATTTGTATCAAAAATATTTTTT
>CACWKJ010000227.1 GCA_902761395.1 uncultured Elusimicrobium sp.
TGAAGAAATTTGCAATTATGTTGCTTGGAAACATTTCTATTTTAGTGTTTAATGCTAAAACATTTGTGTTATAAAACCTTCTTGAAGATTGAATTTTGTTCTCAGTATCTACAAGTTCTCTTTGTAATTCCAAAAAGTTTACATTTGCTTTTAAATCAGGATAATTCTCTGTTACCGCAAACAAAGATTTTAATGTTCCGCTCAAAAAGTTTTCCGATTTAGCTTGTTCTTCTATTGTTTTATTACTTGCGGAAACAGCCATATTTCTTGCTTTTATAACCGCTTCCAACGTGGATTTTTCATGTGCGGCATAACCTTTAACCACTTCAACTAAATTAGGTATTAAATCGTATCTTCTTTTTAATAAAACTTCTATATCACTCCAGGCTTCTTTCATTCTGTTTCTTAGTAAAATTAATCTGTTGTAGGTCGACCACAAAAAAACAACTGCAATAAAAACTAACACACATAAAACTATTAAAGCAATAAGCATTTTTTTGTTCTCCTTTTAATAAAATTTTACCCAGCAATATTATAGCATACTTTTACAAAAATTTTTGATATTTTATATAATGAGTTCAGTTAATAAAAAACCGGAGTTTTTACATGAGACAACCGCACGGACAAAATTTTTTAACAGATAAAAACATTGCACATAGAATAGTTGAAAGTGCAGATATACAAAAAACCGATACCGTTATAGAAATAGGTCCCGGTAAAGCAGCTCTTACCGACATTTTAAAAGATTATACCGATAACCTAATAGCGATTGATATTGATTCCGATTTGGCTCAAGCCTTGCAAACAAAATATAAAGATAATAAAAATATAACGATAATCAACAGAGACTTTTTAAAATTTGATTTGCCCGACACAAAATTTAAAATTGTTGCAAATCTTCCTTACAATGTCGGAACGGCAATAGTTCAAAAATTTTTACCGAACAAAAATTTTATTTCCGGTGTAATAATGTTACAGAAGGATGTTATTATAAGACTCATAAGTAACGAAGGAACAAAAGATTACGGTTACATTTCTTTATTCAGACAATATTATGCCGACGCGGAATTTTTGTTTGATGTCCCACCGGGATGTTTTAATCCGAAACCGCAAGTTATGTCGGCCGTAGCAAAATTTTATAACAAATATCCTCAAGAACCGAATATAAAATTGTTTCCGTTAATAAAACATTGTTTTACCATGAGAAGAAAAACTGTTTTGAATTGTTTGTCGACATTTTTAAAATTGGACAAAACTCAAACCGCACAAATTTTAACGGACAACAATATTGATGTAATGCTTCGTCCGGACAAACTTACCTTAGACCAATACAAATCATTAGCAAAGTCGTTGTAGTTTCGTCGTTCAAGCTGTAAACCATAAACCACAAACTGATATATTATTTTTTTTCTAACTGATCGATTCTTTCTTTAAGTTTTCTTTGTTCGTTAAGAACATATTTCATCGCATCGGCAACAGGATCGGGAAGTTTGGAATGTTCTAATTTTGTGATTTCGTCTTGAGTATTGCCCACACTTACTCTTGCGGGAATACCCACAGCCGTAGCATTTGCCGGAACACTGTGAGTTACAACGGATGCCGCACCGATTCTGGCATTATCCCCTATAGTTATTGCTCCCATAACAATAGCGTTTCGATTTCCGTAGTTTCTCCTATAACGATTCCCATACCGTGATCGATAAAAAATCGTCTTCCTATTTTTGCTCCGGGATGAATTTCTATACCGGTAAAAAATCTCGTTATATGCGATAATAATCTTGCTATAAAGAAAAATTTGTGTTTCCACAAATAATGTGCAAACCTGTGTGACCATATAGCATGAAGTCCCGGATAGCATAATAAAACCTCTATCCAAGATCTTGCTGCAGGATCTTTTTGAAAAACGGTTTTAACATCTTCTTTCAGCAATTGAAATTTATTCATATGCTAATTATACAAAAAAATATCTTCTTTTGTATATTAAAAAAATATGTTAGAATATGAGATTATGAGATACATTAAAAGTTTGTTTATCACCCTTGCATTAATTTTATTTGCTTATGCAAATACACAAGCCTTTTTTTCAAAAGATGATATCGGTTCAACCACAGCACAATTTTTAAAGCTCGGTATAGGTGCACACAGTGCAGGTATGGGAAATGCAGTAACAAGTGTTTATAACGGAACAGATGCTGTTTACTGGAACCCTGCAAACTTAAACTACCTGGATAAAAAAGAGTTCTCTTTTTCTCATGCTATATGGTTTGAAGATGTAAACTATGAATGGTTGTCGTTCGCATTACCCACTGCCGAATACGGAGTTTTCGGCGTAGGTATGCAATATGTTTCTTACGGAAGTATAGATAAAATTGATAATCAACAACTTTCCGATGGTTCAATATCCCCTTTAGATATGGCATTATATTTATCTTATGCAAACTTTAGCGGGAATTTTGATTTTGGTTTAAATTTCAAATATATTTATTCAAAAATCGAAAAGTCTGCATCGGCAATAGCATTGGATTTAGGCGCAAAATACAATCTAACGGATAAAACCGCTATCGGTGCGGCACTTACAAATTTCGGTACGGAAATGAAATTCGATAAAGAAACAGAATCTTTACCTTTGTTGTTTAAAATAGGAGCTTCCCATTATATTATCAACAATTGGCTTGTTTCTTTAGATTTGAATTTTCCAAATGATAACGAAGTATATGTTAATTTCGGAACCCAATATGGTATTGAAATCGCAGACAATTTGAATTTTGCTTTAAGAATAGGTTATGAAGGCAGAAACAAAGATGTCCCCGGATTTAATTGGATAAATCTCGGGTTTGGTTTAGAATATTTGGATTATGTTTTTGATTATGCATTTGTTCCTTACGGTGATATAGGAATGACTCACAGATTTTCTTTCAGTATAAAGTTCGGTAAAACGGTAGAAAAGATTGATACTTTTGCAACATCAGCAGAAGAATTACCTGCAGAACCTAAAGAATCGGAAAAAACTGCAGAAAAAATAGATGCACCGACACAAGAAACACAAACTCAACAACAACCGGAAACAAAAGAAACTTCTAAACCGGTAGAAAAAACTGCTACACCAAAACAACAAGTTATACCACAAACAGAAAAGATAGGAACTAAGAAACAATTAGAAAAGCCTTTTACACAGAAACAAACAACTCAATAACAAACAAAAAAAGTTAA
>CACWKJ010000228.1 GCA_902761395.1 uncultured Elusimicrobium sp.
GCAATTGCTTTTCATAAAAAGAAAAAAGCTCTTGCAACAATGATAGTAAAACAAGTTGAAACAAGATTCTCTTATGGTATAACTTTAACGGATAAATCAGGGAAAATAGTTAAATTTATAGAAAAGCCGACTTGGAGTTCGGTTTTCTCAAATACCGTAAATACGGGAATTTATATTTTCGAGCCGGAAGTATTCAAGTATATTCCGGATAACTTTTATGATTTTGGTAAAGATTTGTGGCCGAGATTATTAAAGCTTAAAAAACCGATATATGCTTATTTAATGAGCGGCTATTGGACCGACATTGGGAATATAGAAGAGTATAAACAAGGTGTAA
Organism: uncultured Elusimicrobium sp.; assembly: GCA_902761395.1. GTDB lineage: Bacteria > Elusimicrobiota > Endomicrobiia > Endomicrobiales > Endomicrobiaceae > Ruminimicrobiellum. The sequence goes on from CACWKJ010000228.1 coordinate 338, forward strand.
AAGATGCACTGTTTAACAAAATATCGGTTAAAATAAGCGGTAAAAAATTAAAAAATACGGAAGTTATTGCTGATTCCGGATGTAAGATAGATAAGACTGTTAAGTTTATCGGCAAATCTGTTATAGGAAAAAATTGTAAAATAGGAAAAAATGTCGTTATAGACAATGGGACAGTTATAGGTAACAATGTTCAAATTAAAGATGATGCTATAATAAAAGATTCTATTATTTGGGACAATACCATAATAGGCAAATATGCGAAATTGTGTTCAAGTATTATAGGAATAAATGTTCCGGGAAAATTGTCTGTATATAACGGTCTGTTATTCAATATAAAATAAAACGGCAATTTATAATTTGCAGTTTATAATTGACAATCAAAAAAAGACAAAATTGATAATTAAAAATTAAGAAAGAAAAATATAAGAGGATAATAAATATGGAAAAGAATGAAGAAAGAGGATGGTTTTTTACTTCGGAATCTGTAACGGAAGGTCATCCCGACAAAATTTGCGATATAGTATCGGATAGCATTTTAGATGCAATTTTAAAACAAGATGATAAAGCAAGAGTAGCTTGTGAAACTTTTGTTTCTAACGGTCTTTTGGTTGTAGGCGGGGAAATAACTACAAAAGCTCAAATAAATAAAAGAGAAATTATAAAGAATGCGATAAAAAGTATAGGTTATACCGATTCAAAATTCGGTTTTGACTATAAAACATGTGCCATAATTGATACTATAAACGAACAATCTCCCGATATTGCACAAGGTGTGGATACCGGCGGAGCTGGAGACCAAGGCTTAATGATAGGTTTTGCTTGTAAAGAAACGAAAGAGTTGATGCCGTTACCTATAATGTTGGCGCATAAGTTAGCTTTAAGACTTGCCGAAGTAAGAAAGAAAAATATATTGAAATATTTAGGTCCGGACGGTAAAACTCAGGTTACCGTTGAATATAGAGAGTGGAAACCTTACAGAGTAGATACTGTAGTTCTTTCTACTCAACATACGGAAGAAATTTTAGATAAATCCGGTAACCAAATTACTAAAAAAGCCAAACAAGAAATTTTTGATAAAGTTATAAAACCTATTTTAGGTAACTTAATAGATAAAAACACAATAATACATATAAATCCTACAGGAAAATTTATGAGCTTTTTCAGGTAAAGATTCTACAAAAGTAGACAGAAGTGCCTGTTATATGGCAAGACATATAGCAAAAAATATAGTTGCTTCCGGAATTGCAGATAAATGTACGGTTCAACTTGCTTATGCTATAGGAGTTGCAGAACCGGTATCAGTTATGGTGGATACACATCATTCCGGTAAAGTTGCAGGCAATATTTTAGAACCTATAGTAAGAGAATTGTTTCCTTTGACACCTAAAGGAATAATAAAATATTTGGATTTAAGAAAGCCTGTATTTGCAAAAACTGCCGCTTACGGACATTTTGGCAGACAGGAATTTAAGTGGGAACAAACAAACAAAGCAAACGAAATAAAACAAGCAGTTAAAAATTTATTGAAATAATAAATAATATGTTAAAATAAAAAAAACGATGGTTAAAAAACCACCGTTTTTTTTATTGTTTATAAACTAAAAATTAGTTCAAACCTGAATCTTCCCATACAGGTTTGCCATCTACACCAGCTGTTAATTTCATTGTAATACCTGCAGCCGGAGTACCTGGTGTACCTGATACTGTTGCTATGAATGCAGGACTACCATTCATTTGTGCAGTTGTAATAGTGTACTGTGTAAAATACTTGTTTGCTCTTGCATCAACATCTAATGTCTTTTCAAATGAAATATTTGGTCCTACCAAATATTCCGACATTTCTGCATAATAAACTTTTTCTGCAGTTTGAATAGAACCTAACAATGATTTTGCTTCAGTTCCCATAGCTTTTCTTGTGTATCCTCTGTAGATAGGTACAGCAACGATAGACAAGATACCAACGATAACGATTACGATAACCAACTCAACAAGTGTAAAACCTTTTCTCTTCATTTCCTTTTTCTCCTTTTTTTTTATTTTTTTTTACATTTTTTTCACTTCCGACATTCATTAGTATAACCTATTAAAATGCAACTGTCAAGTGAAAAATAGTAAATAATCTTATTTTACCGATTGTTCTACTGCAACTGCTACTGCTACTGATGCACCTACCATAGGGTTGTTACCCATACCGATAAGCCCCATCATTTCTACATGAGCAGGAACTGAAGATGAACCTGCAAATTGTGCATCTCCGTGCATTCTTCCCATAGTATCTGTCATACCGTAAGATGCAGGACCTGCAGCCATATTATCAGGATGCAATGTTCTTCCTGTACCTCCGCCTGAAGCTACTGAAAAGTATTTTTTACCGTTTTCTATAGCCCATTTCTTATATGTTCCTGCAACAGGATGTTGGAATCTTGTAGGATTTGTGGAGTTTCCGGTAATGGAAACATCCACGCCTTCATGTATCATTATTGCAACACCTTCACTAACATCATCTGCTCCGTAACATTTAACTTTTGCTTTATCTCCGTCGGAAAAAGCTTTTTCACTTACTATATTTAATTTGCCTGTATGATAATCATATTCGGTTTCAACAGCTGTAAAGCCGTTAATTCTTGAAATAATGTAAGCGGCATCTTTACCTAAACCGTTAAGAATAACTCTCAAAGGTTCTTTTCTTACTTTATTTGCTGTTCTTGCAATACCGATAGCACCTTCTGCAGCTGCAAAAGATTCGTGACCTGCCAAGAAACAGA
>CACWKJ010000229.1 GCA_902761395.1 uncultured Elusimicrobium sp.
ACCATAACTCTTATAGCACCGGTTTTAGGATCTATCGCCATTATGGCACCTTGAACTTTTTTAGGTTCAACACCTTCTTTTTCAAAAGTACTTAAGTGATCCTGATCGAATTTATCAAGTGCTTCGGTTAAAGCTTTTTCAGCGGCTTCCTGCATTTTTATATCCAAAGTGGTATATATTGTTAAACCGCCTTTATGCAAAACATTTGTTCCGTATTTCGGTTCCAACAAAATTCTTAAATATTCAACAAAATAATGTCCGGATGTTTGTTCCTGTGTATGCTTTTCGGTAGGAACAGGAACTTCGTTTGCTTCTTTTTCTTGTTCTTCGGTTATGTATCCCAATTCTCTCATTCTGGATAAAACAAGGGCTCTCCTTTTTGTTGCTCTTTCGGGATTTTTCAACGGAGAGTAATAATTCGGAGCCTTGGGAAGAGCGGCAATCATAGCACATTCCGCCAAATTCAAATCTCTGACAGACTTACCGAAATATATTCTTGATGCGGATTCCGCTCCGTATCCGCCCGCACCGAAATATATTTGATTTATATAAAGTTGTAAAATTTCTTCTTTTGTATATTGTCTTTCAAGTTGTATTGTAAGTAAAACTTCTTTTATTTTCCTTGTAAGTGTTCTTTCCGCTGTTAAAAATATTGTTTTTGACAGTTGTTGTGTTATTGTGGAACCGCCTTGCGCAACTTTACCCTTTAAAAGATTTTTTACAAATGCTCTTAAAATACCTTTAGTTGATATTCCCCAATGTTCATAAAAATCGTTATCTTCCGTTGCCAAAAAAGCATTTTGCAAATCTACAGGAATATCTTTTAATGGTACCAACACTCTTCTCTCAACAAAAAGTTCGGTAATAAGTCGTTCGTTCCTGTCAAAAATTCTTGTGACAATACTCGGAGTATAATTTTCAAGGTTAGATATGGACGGTTGCAAGGCAATTTATTTTAACTAAATTTTTGCTAAACGAATTTATCTTTTAAATTCTAACTTCGTATTTGTCTCAATCGAGTACCAATCGCTACCGCTTTCTTTTCTGTACACTTCATTCGCCAAATACATCGTTATAATTTAAAATATTGAAATCCTTTGAAAGCAAATAATGACCGGATTGCTTCACTTCAGTTTTTAGTTTTTTTATTGAAGGTTGCCTCTAAAGCTCGTGGTCAACCGGAAATAAAGAAAACTAAAAACGATAATATCATAGTTGAATAGTTGAACTGCTTAATGTATAATAGTGTTTGAAATTTTATGAGGTTTTATGTCTAACGGAATAGGTTTATTATTCACATTAACAAGCGGTTTAACCGTTGCATTACTGCTCGGTTATATTGCTCACAGAATAAAATTATCACCACTTGTAGGATATTTAATTGCCGGTATTATGGTAAGTCCGTACTCACCGGGAATTGTTGCCGATATGAGTATTGCTCAACAGTGTGCGGAAATAGGTATTGTTCTTTTGATGTTCGGCGTGGGTATGCACTTTAAATTAGAAGATTTTGTTTCCGTAAAAAATATTGCGGTCGGTGCATTAATTCAAATAGCAACTTGTACCACGGTTACAACAATACTGATTAAACTTTTAGGTTGGTCTTGGACTTCAGCCATAATTCTCGGTCTTTCAATATCGGTTGCAAGTACCGTTGTTTTAACAAGAGTTTTTTCCGATAATAAACTGTTACATACTCCAACCGGCCATGCCGCAATAGGTTGGCTTATAATGGAAGATCTTTTTACAATTGTAGTATTGGTTTTATTACCTGCACTTATTTTTAACTTTTCTGATAACAATTTTAAAACTTTCCGTTTTAGTTGTTTTTGCTTTAATTGTAGGTAAAAAAGTTATTCCTTTTTTACTTGAGCATATATCAAAAACAGGCAACAGAGAACTTTTTATATTATCGGTTCTTGTTATTGCACTGGGAATATCTGTTTGTGCAGCCGAATTTTTCGGAGCATCCATGGCATTGGGAGCTTTCTTGGCAGGTATGGTTGTAGGTCAATCGGATTTCAGTTCAAGAGCAACGTCCGAAGCTCTTCCAATAAGTGATGTTTTCTCCGTTTTATTTTTTGTATCGGTGGGAATGCTGTTTGATGTTTCAACTTTAAAATCTTCATGGCCGTTAATAATAATCTTATTGAGTGTTGTTCTTTTTGTAAAACCTATAGGTGCAACTTTTATTATTAAACAACTAAAACAACCCGTAAAAAAAGCGATATCTATAGGTATCGCATTAGGACAAATAGGAGAATTTTCTTTCATTTTGGCATCACTTGCAGTATCTTACGGAATAATGTCTCATGATGCATACAACGCAATAATTTTTGTTTCTATTGTAACAATAACATTTAACACCACAATTTACAGATGGATACCATCCATAATAAAATTTTTACAAAAGAAAGGATATTTTAAAACTTATTATACAATAACCGATGAAATAGAAAATGAAACCAAAGATTTAAGACATGTTATTGTTATAGGATATGGTCCTGTTGGTAAAACAATATCTAAAATTTTATTACAAAAACAATTAAATGTAACAGTTATTGAAATGAATATTGATACCGTAAAAAAAATAAAATCACAAAACATAAAAGAATTAAGAGCTATTTACGGAGATGCTTCTCAGAGAGAAATTTTAATAATGTCTGCTATAGAAACGGCAGAAGCAATCGTTATTTCCACACCGTTTGCCCCGGCAAAAGAAATAACCGAAATTGCAAAATCGTTAAATTCAAGAATAAAGATATTGGTTCACACAACTTATTCAAAAAGTGCCAAAGAACTGCGTAAACAAGATTCCAATTTAATAATTCGTTCCGGTGAAGGTTCTGTTGCCCTGGCACTTGCAAAAGAAGTTTTTACAATTTACGGTTCAACAAATTTTGAAGAAGATATAGATAAGATTTATAAGGAACTGCTTTAAAAATTGTCGGAGACAATTTTTAAAATTTATAATTTACAATTTACAATGTATAATGTCGGTAAAATTTGATATAATGAATTAAATATTTAATCAAAAAGGTACTTTATTATGTGTGGAATTGTAGGATATATCGGTAAAAAAAATGCAGTTGATGTAATATATAACGGCTTGCAAAAACTCGAATACAGAGGTTACGATTCCGCCGGTATTGCCGTTATAGAAAACGACAAAATTGAAAGAAGAAGAAGTGTAGGAAAACTCGTAAACTTACAAAAAAACATAAAATCAAATAAAATTTTCGGCAATATAGGTATAGGTCATACCAGATGGGCAACTCACGGAAAACCCAGTGAAGAAAATGCTCATCCTCATACAGATTGCAGCGGTAAAATAGTTGTAGTTCATAACGGAATAATAGAAAATTATGTTTCATTAAA
>CACWKJ010000230.1 GCA_902761395.1 uncultured Elusimicrobium sp.
ATTTTTTATACCATTATTACTGCCAAACAACGTTCCGTTTTTACCAAGTTCTATTGTTCCGCCGTAAAAGTTTACTGTTCCGGCATATTTGCTCATATCCGCATTTAAAACTATTTTACCTGTTCCGTTATTTTCTTGATACCCTTCTATTTTTTTATTTATATTTATCGTAGTAGTATTACTACCTTGTATTGGATCGTTAAAAATAATATCTGCTTTATTACTTGCCCACATATTTACTTGTCCGAACCCTCCGCTATATATAGCATTAAAAGATTCATTTTCCGCTCCTACATAACTTTTGTTTCCGGTAAATTCCACATTTTTTGTATTTGCTATTAAGGTTACTATTCCTCCACCGGTACTATATATCGCTCCACCGGGATATTTTGCCTTATTACCAATAAATTTTGCACCGTCTTCTATTGTTATATCTCCTTCACTTATTGCTCCGCCTGTATTTTCACATTCATTATTTTGAAACAATGCATTTGAACCGATTATCAGTTGTCCGCTGCTGTTATATATTGCTCCACCGGGATGTTTTGACTTATTATTTTTAAATACGGAATTGTTCCCGATTGTTAGTTTTCCACTAGAATTTTGTATTGCTCCACCTGTAGAACCGGATTGATTACCTTCAAACAATGCATTTGAACCGATTGTCAATTCTCCATTAGAATTATTTATTGCTCCACCGGGACCGCAGCACCACTGGAACCCTGATTTCCTTCAAACAATGCATTTGAACCGATTGACATTATTCCGCCATTATATATTGCTCCGCCGGGACCACCCGATGCCGTATTGTCCAAAAATTTAGCATTCTTTTCAATTACCATTGTTCCATAATTATCTATTGCCCCACCAATAGCATTTGAACTGTTACCTTGAAACTGTGCATTTGAACCGATTGTTGTTGTTCCATTAGTATAGTTTTCTATTGCTCCGCCGGGACCTGATGCTGAATTGTTTTTAAATACTGAACTATCTCCTATCGTTAATGTTACAGGGCTTTCTACAGTGAATACTCCGCCACTACCGTTACTTTCGTGATACTCATAAAATTCCAAGTTTGAGCCAATCGTAGTGTCTTGTGTAATTACTCCATACGGATACCTGCCGCTTGCAAAAATATTTTGACTGCTTACCAACATTATTGCTACCAATACCGAAACTGCTTTTACCGCAAATTTGTTTAGTTTCATTTTTGGCTCCCTGTTTTTATTTTTAAAGATTTTATTTTGATTTTTTGATTATGAGGTATATTATAACAAATTTTTATTAATGTAAAAAAACGGAAAAAGGATGCATGGAAGCATGGATGCATAGATGCATGGAAACGACAAAACGGCAGAAGATTGGAGGCATGGATGCATGGAGGCATGGAAAAGACAGAACGACAGTTGAAGGGTTGAATGGTTGAACAGTTGAATGGTTTAAGGGTTGAACGACAGAGGCATGGAAACGACAGCTTAGAAAAATGCTACGCATTTTTGCTTATAGCTTAAAGCTTATAGTTTAATGTAAAAAGCAGGAAGATTTTTCTTCCTGCTTTTTATTATTTTTATAGATGCTGAATCGAGTTCAGAATGACAGACTGATATTGATTATTTCGTAAATTTTAACTCATTTTTAGATAAATCTACTTTTATCTTATCCCCTTCACCAAACTTTCCTGCAATAAGTTCCGTAGATAACGGGTTCAACAAATAAGTTTGCAATGCTCTTTTTAAAGGCCTTGCACCGAATGCAGGTTCATAACCTTTATCGGCAAGAAAATCTTTTGCTTTTTCGCTAAGTTCGATAGATATTTTTTTATCTGCCAATCTTTTTAATATTGTTTTTAATTGAATATCTATAATCTTACCGATATCTTGTTTTTCAAGTCTTCTGAATATTATTATTTCATCTATTCTGTTCAAAAATTCCGGCTTAAAATGTAAGTGAAGTTCACTGTCTATTTTTTTCTTTATCTGCTCGTAATCAAAGTTTTCTTTAACCGGCTCTTTTTTCTTTTTATCTTTATCGAACCCGATTTTTTCTTTATCGAAATTTATACTATCTTGGATGTATTGCGAACCGACATTAGATGTCATAATAATAACAGTATTTTTAAAATCTACAGTTCTGCCTTTACTGTCGGTAAGTCTTCCGTCATCGAGTAACTGTAACATTATGTTAAATACATCCGGATGAGCCTTTTCTATTTCATCGAACAATACTACCGAATAAGGTCTTCTTCTTACAGCTTCGGTAAGTTGCCCGCCATCTTCAAAACCTACATATCCCGGAGGTGCACCTATAAGTTTTGATACGGAATGTTTTTCCATGTATTCGCTCATATCAATTCTTACAATATTTCTT
>CACWKJ010000231.1 GCA_902761395.1 uncultured Elusimicrobium sp.
CTTTTAAGGGGTTTTTTTTGAAAAAAATTTTTTTTGCCAAAATTTTTAAAAATTTGCTAAATTTTGCTAAATTTTATATATTTTATTGGTTCCGATAAGATATATTATGTTAAGTTGAGTATATAAAAATAAAAAGAGTTAACATTAAAGTAATATATGAGAATAAAGCAAATTATTTATATTTATAAATATTAATTTTGTATTGCTTTGTATTTTGTTTTAATGGTTGTACAATAGCATTCACAGTGCGTTTTATAAATATTGGATATTAACTGAAATTTTTACCTTGAGTGTTAAATTAAGTATCTTTCTTGGTTTTTGTCTGATTTACATATTTTATTGGCTGTTTTTTGGGTAGTTTATACTTAAGTTTGTCTATCTTTTCTTAACTTTTATTGATTTTTCAGTATGTTTTACTGATAAAGCAATTGTAAATATGAATTTAGTGTATATTATAAGATACATTATGGTATTTTAATCTCTTTTTTCCTTTTTTTTGTTTTTATTGGCTTTATTTTATATTGACAGTTAAAACTATTTTTTATAGAATTTCCTCTAAGATATGTTTGTATAATTAAAAAATAAGGGATCTTTTTTATGGGAACAAGAAAACAACAGGCTAAAGAAACTTCTACTTTGCATTTGATAAACAATGATATGCCTCGTTTTGCGAATACCAGAAGGCAGTCCAGAGAATGTACTTTGCATATGTTGTATGCCTTTGATAATTGTTCTATGGATGAAAAGGCCGTTTTTGAGTGTTTTGACCCCCTTTTACCTGTAGAAATTCCATACAGGGAGTTTGCGGTTACCATTTTTAGAGGTGTCTGTGAAAATCAGAAAGAAATAGATTCTCTTATAGAAAAATATGCCGATAACTGGGAAATATCAAGAATGACGGTTATTGACAGAAATATAATAAGACTTGCCGCATATGAAATTCTTTACATGCCTAAAACCCCCATCAGTGTAATAATAGATGAAGCAAAAATGAAAGAAAAGCCAAGTAAATATATATAATATGGAACAAACAAATTCTATCGAAAAACAAATAGAAGATTTAAGAAATCAAATAAGACATCATGATTACCTATATTATTGTTTAGACAATCCGGAAATATCTGATTTTGAGTATGATAAATTATTCAAACAATTGCAGAAGTTAGAAAATGAAAATCCGTTATTTATTACTCCGGATTCTCCCACTCAAAGAGTTTCAGGTTCTGTAGTATCTTCCACATTTAAACAAGTAAAACATAATACCCCCATGCTGTCTTTGGATAATTCTTATTCCGTTGAAGATGTTTTTGCATGGAACGAAAGAATTAAGAAAAATTTGGATGGTGATATAGAATTTATTGTAGAACCTAAAATAGACGGCTTAAGTGCAAGTCTTACATATATAAACGGATCTTTCGTTTCCGGTGCAACAAGAGGTGACGGTGAATACGGTGAAGATATTACCGAAAATTTAAAAACAATAAAGAATATCCCCCTTAAGCTGCTTAAAAATGAAAGTATACTGTGTGAAATTCGCGGTGAAGTTTATATAAACAAAAAAGATTTCCAACAACTTAATGATAGTTTGCTTGACGGCGGTGTTACAAAATTTGCTAATCCGAGAAATGCCGCGGCAGGTTCTTTAAGACAAAAAAATCCTAAAATAACTGCGGAAAGAAAGCTCAGTTTTTATGTGCATTCTTTCGGGCAGGTTCAAGGTATTGAATTGAATAAACATTCCGAATTTTTGGATTTTTGTTCAAAAATAGGTTTTCCAATACAAAAAGATATAAAAGTATGCAAAAATATTAAAGAAGTTATCGATTTCTTAATGTATTTGCAGGAAAACAGAGATAATTTACCGTATGAAATCGACGGTGCCGTTGTAAAAGTAAACGATTATAATTTGCAAAAAATTATAGGTTATACAAATAAAAGTCCTAAATGGGCAATCCGGAGTTACAATTTCAAATGCAACTTTGCATAATTTTGACGAAATAGAAAGATTAAATGTAAATATAGGTGATGATGTTATAATTGAAAGAGCAGGAGAAGTAATTCCTAAAATTATAAAAGTTGCAAAAAAGAATAGTGACGGATATTTCCTTCCCCCGCTTAGATGCCCGTCGTGTAACAGTCATATCGTAAAGGAAGAAGAAGATGTGTATTATATTTGCGTAAATCCTTCCTGCCCTGCACAATTCAGAAGAAGTTTAATTCATTTTGTGTCGAGAGATGCCATGAATATTGACGGTTTCGGCGAAGTTGTTGTTGATCAATTATTAAAATTAAACAAATTACATACTTTTGCCGACATATATAAACTTACATTTGACGATTTAATGCTTTTGGATTTATTTAAAGAAAAAAAAGCCAATAATTTAATACAAGCAATAATAGACAGTAAAAAGCAGCCGTTGAGCAAACTTATTTTTGCATTGGGTATAAGACATATCGGTGATAAATCGGCAAAAATATTGGCAGATAAATTTAAAAATATAGATAATTTGATTTCCGCAAAACAAGAGGATTTGTTATCTGTTAATGAAATAGGCCCGATATTGGTTCAATCTGTTTTGGATTTTTTTGAAAATGAGCAAACTTTAAAAATGATAGAAGAATTAAAGTCATTGGGATTAAATACGACAGAACCTGAAAGAGATTCTTCTTTCTCCCCGCTTGCGAATAAAACATTCGTTTTAACAGGTGAACTTTCTACACTTACAAGAAAAGATGCAGAGAACATTATATTATCTCTCGGCGGAAAAACAACTTCTTCCGTCAGTAAAAAAACGGACTATGTTGTTGTCGGTGAAAACCCCGGAAGTAAATACGATAAGGCAGTTAAACTTGGTATAAAGATAATTAACGAGAACGAATTTAAAAAACTTACCGAAGGCAATTTTGATATATAGAGTTCATTTATAGAACATTTATATCTTGAAGAAATTTAAAAAACTTTCCAATTATCGGTTCTATAATTTTTTTCAATTCAGTATTAACGTCCTTCAATAAATCAGAAGTCATATTATTTATACTTAAAGATAAGTTTGATTTATCTTGTCCGTTTTCGAATATATCAAATTCATTATAAGCAAGATGTTCTATAAACTCTGTTAATGTTGTTGCCGGTATTGTTAATAAATTGCTTATCGGTTCAATAATTGTTTTAAATTCAGTATTAAATTTCTCCAATAAAACGGAAACTATATCTTTATTCCTGTTACTACTTAAAGGT
>CACWKJ010000232.1:0-1454 GCA_902761395.1 uncultured Elusimicrobium sp.
AAACATTCTTTGTTTAATTTGTTTCAAACAATATTTGACGAAGGTGACGAAGTTATAATTCCCGCACCTTATTGGGTATCTTATCCGGATATGGCCGTTCTTGCCGGTGCAGTTCCAGTATTTATTACAACAAGCGACAAAAATCATTTTAAAGTAAAACCGACAGAAATAGAAAAAGTTATAACAAAGAAAACAAAAGCATTTATATTAAATTCTCCTTCAAATCCTACGGGAAACACATACACAACAGAAGAGCTTGAAGACATAGCAAATATCTGTATAAAAAACAATTTGTTAATAATTTCAGACGAAATATATGAAAAACTTACATACGATAACTTTAAATTCTTTTCAATAGCACAAGTATCAAAAGGAGTTAAAGAACATACCATTGTTGTAAACGGTGTTTCAAAAGCATTTGCAATGACGGGTTGGAGAATAGGGTATGCTGCGGGTCCTAAAGAAATAATCGCGGCAATGACAAAAATGCAAAGTCAGTCAACATCTTGTCCGACATCTATTTCATTAAAAGCCGCAACCGAAGCATTAAACGGAGATAAATCTTGTTTGGAAACTATGAGAGTTGAATTTGAAAAAAGAAGAAACTATATCGTAGACAGACTCAACAAAATAAACGGTATAACTTGTTTAAAACCCGAAGGTGCATTTTATGTTTTCCCGAATATATCAAACTTATTAGAAAAGACTTATAACGGAAAAATTATAAATACGGATATTGAACTTGCGGATTATTTGCTTGAAGAAGCTAAAATTGCAGTTGTTCCCGGTTCTGCTTTCGGAGCAAAAGGGTTTATAAGATTTTCTTATGCAACTTCTATGGAAAAAATAGTTGAAGGTCTTAACAGACTTGAAGCCGCACTAAAAAAATAATAATGGCAAATCTTAACGATTTATCCGAACAAGAAATAAAACAAAATCTTTTGGAAAATTACAAAAATTTTGATATAAGAATTTTTGATATTTTGTCTTCGACAAACGATTTTGCAAAGGATTTAATGAATTCAAACAAATTCCAAAACGGAACAACAATAATAGCAAACACACAAACTAAGGGTAGAGGCAGATTTGCAAGAACATTTTATTCCCCCGCAAATACCGGGATATATTTTTCCTCAATAATAAAAAAATCGTTACCATTAAAAGATATTTCCTTAATTACACTAATTTCGGCAATAGCGGTGTGTAGAGCAATAACCAAGCTTACAAATCTTAAACCTCAAATAAAATGGATCAACGATATTTATCTTAACAACAAAAAAATTTGCGGAATACTTGTAGAAAATATCAGTGATTCAACCAACTTAAAAAGCAAAGGTATTGTTGCAGGTATCGGAATAAACATATCTACTGAAAACTTTCCTAAAGATATACAAGATAAAGCCGGTTCAATTTTATGTAACGGATTGTCAAGGAATAAACTTATTGCAGAAATA
>CACWKJ010000232.1:1467-2157 GCA_902761395.1 uncultured Elusimicrobium sp.
AAATCAGTATAAAAAAAAAAAAAAAAAAATTTATATAAACAATTAAACGTTAAATTTATAACCGATAAACAGTATAAGAGTTGATTTTTTCATATCTATAGTAGAATAAAAAGTATGCACAACTCCATCAATTAAAATCTCACATTCAGGTCGTTTTATTTCATAATAGCTTGTAGAAAAAACAAATTCAAAAATAAAATCATTTTTTATCTCTACACCGGCACCTAACCCCCAATATAATCCATCACTTTCTATCTCCATAAGAGAATAGCCGTTCCCATCAAGCCTGTTTAATCCATAACCGATTTGTCCTATTGCATAAAGTCCGGTAAATATTTTCGAATCCATTGTTGATATAGGTTTTATTGTTAAATAAACATTTGTTGCTCCTGTTTCAAGATTAGTATTCAAAGGAGTATCTTTCAATGCTGAATTCATTTGATAATTTATTCCAATACCTAAAGGCAATTCGGGCAATAAATAATAAAATCCCTCCACCGCTATCGATAATGCCGACTCTTGAGAGTATGAATAATCTGCAGGATTATCATCATAAACAACCACGGGATTAATTGTACCACCTATTTTTCCGACAATATCAAAACTACCTTGTTGTTTTGCTAGTACAGGTACGACAATCGTTAATATCAATAACATTATAAATACAAATTTCTTCATTCAATACCCCCT
>CACWKJ010000233.1 GCA_902761395.1 uncultured Elusimicrobium sp.
CTAAAAGCGACACTTTTTCCGGACTTCCTACACCTGCATCGGCCGGTCTTATTGCTTCTTTTGTTTTAAGTTATGAAATATTCGACGGAACTGTTTTGAATTTTAAAACTATTCCGTTACTTATGAAAAAGATGCCGTTTTTCTTTAATGCAATGCCTGTAATAATGTTAATACTTGCTTTCTTAATGGTATCAACAGTTCCTTACGGAGCATTTAAACATATTAAGTGGACAAGACCGAAATCTATACAGGTTTTTTTCTTGGCAGTTGTATTTGTTGCTTTAATTTTTACATATCCGCAAAATACAATTTTTATAATATTTTTACTCTATATACTTTCCGGTTTTGTGGTTCTTTTGGTTAGAGGATATAAAATAAGAAAGGCATTGTATAAAAATAAAAAAGAAAATAAAAATGAAGATAAATAAAATAATACTAAAATTTTTACATATCGGTTTTTTGGGAAATTGGCGATTACAATAGCTGATTAAAATAAATAATTAGAGGAAATAAAAATGGTAAAGAAAAATAAAAAAGATACTGTAGTTTTTTTTGATACAACTTTAAGAGACGGAGAACAATCACCGGGAGCAAGTTTGACTTTCCAGGAAAAGTTATTGGTTGCACAACAACTTGCCGCTATGAATGTGGATATTATAGAAGCCGGTTTTCCTGTATCAAGTCAGGGTGACTTTGAGTCTGTAAAATCAATAGCGCAACAAGTTAAAGGACCTGTAATTTGCGGTCTTTCAAGAGCAAATACAAAAGATATTACAACTTGTTGGAATGCAATAAAATATTCCAAGAAACCGAGAATTCATACATTTATTGCGACATCGGATTTACATATAGAAAAGAAATTACAAAAAACAAGACAACAGGTTTTTGATATGGCTGTTAATGCCGTAAAACTTGCAAAAAGTTTTTGTGACGATGTGGAATTTTCTGCAGAAGATGCAAGCAGGAGTGATGTTGATTATTTGTGCTCAATAGTAGAAGCGGTTATTGAAGCCGGTGCAACAACGGTAAATATTCCTGATACCGTAGGTTATGCACTTCCGTCGGAATTCGGTAAATTAATAGCAACAATTAAACAAAGAGTAAAAAATATAGAAAAGGCAGTTATAAGTGTTCATTGTCATAACGATTTGGGGTTAGGTGTTGCAAACTCTCTTGCTGCAATAGAAAACGGTGCAAGACAAATAGAATGTACTGTTAACGGTATAGGTGAAAGAGCAGGTAATGCCGCAATAGAAGAAATTGTAATGGCAATAAAAACAAAGCCTATGTTCTATCCTGTAAATTATAATATCAAGACAAAAGAAATTTATAAATCGAGTAAATTGGTTTCAAATTTAACCGGAATTACCGTTCAGCCCAACAAAGCAATTGTCGGTATAAATGCTTTTGCTCATGAATCCGGTATTCATCAGGACGGAATGTTAAACGATAAGAGAACTTACGAAATTATGTCTCCGCAAGATGTCGGAGTTCCGGAAAGTCTTTTGGTTTTGGGAAAACATTCCGGCAGACATGCTTTCTTTAAGAGATTAAAAGATTTGGGATACAGCAAATTACAACCGGAAGTTATGGAACAATTATTTGAAAAGTTTAAACTTTTGGCAGATAAGAAAAAATGTGTGTTCGATGATGATATAAATTCGTTGGTTGAACAATCCGTTTCCGGAGTTAAAGAAGTTTATACCATAGATTATGTAAATGTTACTTCCGGTGTAGGTGTAATTCCTACCGCAACAATAAGACTTATAAAGTTTATACCATAGATTATGTAAATGTTACTTCCGGTGTAGGTGTAATTCCTACCGCAACAATAAGACTTATAAAGACTGTTAAAAATAAAAAAGAAGTTATACAGGAAGCTGCCTGCGGTACAGGACCTGTAGATGCCGCATATAAAGCTATAGACAAAATTACAGGTATAACTGTAGATTTGGAAGACTATACTTTAAGAGCAATTTCAAGCGGTGAAGACGCACAAGGTGAAGTAAATGTTAAAGTAAAATATAACGGGGCTAAATACATAGGTAAAGGTATGTCTACCGATATCGTTGAGGCAAGTATAAATGCTTATGTTCATGCCGTAAACAAAATAGTTATAATGCAATTCGGAGGAAAGAAATAAAATGGGTCA
>CACWKJ010000234.1 GCA_902761395.1 uncultured Elusimicrobium sp.
ATGGAAGCCGTAGATCCTACAGTTGGTATTTCAAGAATACAAAATGCGAAGGACAGAGCAAAAGAATTCGTTTTAAAAAGAGTAAACGATAGAATGGGAATTGTTGTATTCAGTTCTTTGGCTTTTACTCAGTGTCCGTTAACGTTGGATAAAGATACCTTGGTAAATTTTATTGACCTGATAAATACACGAATAACAAAAGCTGACGGAACAGCAATTGGGGATGCTCTTGCTACAGCGGTTAACAGATTATCTAAAGTTGAAGGAAAAAGTAAAATTGTAGTGTTGCTTACAGATGGTGCAAATAACAGAGGTGAAATTACTCCTATGACGGCGGCACAACTTGCAAAAGATAATGATATAAAAGTTTATACCGTGGGTATCGGCAGTGAAAAAGATTATTATGAAATAGAAGATTTGTTTTGGGGAAAAAGAAAAGTTCAAGCACAAGGGAACGATTTAGACGAAAATTTACTAAAAGAAATTGCGGCAAAAACCGATGGTGAATATTTTTCCGCACAAACTTCAAAAGATTTGTACAAAGCTTTTTCAAGTATAGATGATCTTGAAAAGACTACTATTGAACATACAAAGTCCGTAAATTATAATGAGCAGTTTATGAAATTTTTATTTCCCGGTTTTTGGATTTTGATATTAGGTTTTTTATTAAAAATTACAATCTTAAAAAGGTTGCCTTAATAAATGTTTGAAAGTGTAAATAATTTATTATTCTTAATAGTTGTTTTATCTATAGCGATAATTTTTTTGCTTTCCTTTAAGTTTTCAAGGAAAACTATAAATGAATTTACAAATTCTTCAATAGCATTGTTCTTTATAGTTGTTGCTCTTGCAAGACCGAAATGGGGGTTAAAACAAGTTGAAGCAAAATCATTATCCAGTGATATTGTTATTGCTATAGATGTTTCCAGAAGTATGTTGGCACAAGATTTAAAACCGGATAGGCTTACAAGAGCAAAGATAATCTTTAAAGATTTAACGGAAAAACTAAAAGGTCAAAGAATAGGGTTGATTGCTTTTGCCGGACAAGCATATTGGCAGTGTCCTTTGACATCAGATATAAAAGCTTTTGAAATGTTTTTATCTTTGTTGGATACGGATACAGTTCCTTTTTACGGAACGAATATTTCGGCGCCTATAGATTTGGCTTGTGAAAGCTTGAAAAAAGTTCCTTCAAATGCGAAAGCACTTGTAATTATTACCGATGGGGAAAGTTTTGACGGAGATTTAAAAAGTTCTCTGGCTTTTGCAAAAGAAAATCAAACAAGAATCTTTTGTGTCGGTATAGGAACGGAAAAGGGAGAACCTATTCCTACCTACGAGAATGGACAATTTAAAGAGTATTTAAAAGATGAAAAAGGTAAAACAGTTGTAACTAAACTTGATTCTTCGACTTTAGAACAAATAGCTTTGTCTACGGGCGGAAGATATTATAATATGAACCAAGATCAATCTCTTAATAATCTTGTTGCCAGATTAAATAAACTCGATAAAATAGAAGGGACAGCAAATATATTTAATAATTTGGAAGACAGATATTATTACTTTTTAATAATATCGTTAATATTTTTGCTGTTGTACTTGTTTATGCCTACAACAAAAAGGCAAAAAAACATAAAATTGGAAGATTAGAAATAAAAAAATGAAGAAAGTATTATTTTTAATTTTAATGCTGTTTTTGTTGCCCATATTTTCTTATGCAAATGAAAATATGGTGAAAGGTAATAAACAATATCAGAAAAATAATTTCGATAAAGCTATAGAATACTATGAGAAAGCAAAAGAAGCAGATAATAATAATGCCATGATTAATTATAATTTGGCAAATGCCTACTATAGAAAAGGTGAGTATGATAAAGCAATGGAAAATTATAAAATTGTGTTAAACAACACAAACGATAACGGACTAAAAAGTGCGACACTTTATAATATGGGAAATACTGCATATAGAAATCAAGATAAAGATTCGGCGTTGGAGTATTACAAAAAT
>CACWKJ010000235.1 GCA_902761395.1 uncultured Elusimicrobium sp.
TTCCTTAGTTTTGCCATTGCTTCTATAAGATATTGTTGTCCTTTACCTTCCAAAGATACTATATTCGATATCGTTCCTATAACAAACTTATTTTCTAAATTATATTCTTTTATTACATCACTGCAATCAACTTCTTTTTCAAATTTTTCGGTATCGAAAGCATTATATAAAACACTTACTTTTTGTTCCGGTGCATTTTCGTATTTTATTAAATTATTTCCAACAACTTTAGAAACGGTTAAAACTTTGTCCGCAATTTTGTAGTGCCATTTCGCATACCATTTGTGTCTTGTATCTTGTCTCCTGTGAAGAACAACTTTTATATTTTTAAAAAACAGTTTCATCAACAGGGCTGTCCAATAAAGTTTGCCTTGATGGACATGAAGTATTTTTATATTTTCTTTTTTTATGATTTTTATTAATTTTATTACTCCCGACGGAGTAAATGTGCCTCTGCATGTAAAATCCGCAACACCGACACCCTTCTTTTTCGATTCTTCGTAAAGGAAACTGTTTTTCGGAGCGGCAACCATCGGTTCAAACTTTTGACTCAACTCTTTTAAACTTATTGCTGTAAGTAAAGTTTGTTTTTCGGCGCCGCCTATTGTGGTAGATGAAAACAAATGCAGAACTTTTATTTTTTCCATGCTATAAAATCTTTTTAACCAACGAAACATATTCATCACTTGTTGCTCTGAAAAATGCCTCGCAATATTGAGTATCTTTGCCTTTAACCACAGACCAGTATTTAGATATTGATTCCGCCATGGTAACATAATCTCTTGTTGCAGTTTGAGTTTTATAACAATCTATTGCCTGTTTTTTTTGTTCCCATTGCTGACTTATATCAATAACAACATTAGGTATTAATGTTGTCCATACCGAATAAGCATACACCATTGCTTCAACTGCTTTATTTTTATAAGCTTTTGCAAATGCTCTCGAGATTGCAATATGATCCTGATGATTATCTATCATAAAAGGTAAAAAAATTATGTCCGGTTTTACTCTGTTAAACAGTTCGGTAAATCTGTCTGCAAGCAAGCTTGTATTTTTATATAAAGATCATACATTCTTTTTTCACCGCCGGAAGTACAAAAAGCGATTTCAAGTCTTCCCCCTGCTTTTGTATGTTTAATAAGAGTTCCGCCGCACCCGATACTTTCATCGTCCTGATGAGGAGCAATTACAAACACTTTTTTACCGGGCAATTCTTCTTCCAACGGCAAAGAATATTTTAAAAAAGGTTGTATATATTCATACATTCTGAAAACACTTCTGTAACTTGCATATTTCATAAAACCCTCTTAACTCGATTATTAATAAATTTTAATATCGGCATTTGCTTTTAATTCCGATATTAATTTATCGTATTCCGTTTGTATGTTTTGTTTATATATCAAGTCGGATATTGAATCTTTTATATCATCAAATTCTATCGGCATTTTTGCTTTCTTTTCTTCTACTCTGAAGAAATGGTATCCGTTAGTCGTTTGTACGGGTTTTTTATTATAATCTCCAACCGGTAGTGCAAAAACTACTTTTGCAACTTCCGGTGTAACATCTTCTCTTAAAACAAATCCCAAATCACCTTTCTTTTGTCTGAGTACCTGGTCATCCGAATATTTTTCCGAAAGTCTTGCAAAATTCATATCTTGTAAAGTCAACTCTTTTTTTAATTCTTTAATTTTTTCATCAACGGTTTTCTTTTGTTCTTTTGTGAACGAATCGGAATACTTTATAAAAATTTGCCTTATTTTAACTTGTTCGGAATAATTTCTCTTTAAATTTTTTGCAACGGAAGATACCAACTTATCTTCCTGTATTGAAAGATCTAAATCCTGTCCTTTTATTTTTGACATAACATTGTTATAAAAAGTCTTTAATTCTTCATCGGTAGGATTTTGTGTTCTGTTTTTAATTTCCGTTGAAACATATTTTATTTTCATTAAAGATTCTTTCAATTCCTGCTCGAACTCTTTTTTTGTTAAACCTTGACTTTTTAAATCATTCTCAAAATCTTTTTCTGTTTTAAAATTAGATTTTATTTTATTTATTGCCGAATCGAGGTCTTCTTTTGAAATTTCGGTACCTGCTTTTTTTGCGGCATCTATTAAAAGTATCTCTTCTATTTTTTGATTAACTATTTTATTGGCAAGTATTGTAACATTTTCTTCTGTTTTTTGTTCTTCGGGCAAAACAGCAAAATCCTGTTGCAATATCTTGTTTACAAAAGTTTTTGTTAT
>CACWKJ010000236.1 GCA_902761395.1 uncultured Elusimicrobium sp.
TCTTCTTTGCTCTCAAAGGATTTACAGATTTTAAATTATAACGAAGTATTTGGCGAATGAAGTGTACGTAAAAGAAAGCGATAGCGGTTGGTACTCGATTGAGACAAATACGAAGTTAGAATTTAAAAGATAAATCCGTTTCGCTAAAAATGTTAATAAAGAACCTGTCCCGCTTCTATATCCAGTTTTTTCTCTATTTCCTGATAGTTCGGCATATACTTTTGTAAAAAATTGTAAAATCTTTTTTTATGTCCGGGATGAACGAGATGTGTAAGTTCGTGAAGTACAACATAATTTATACATTCGGCGGAAACTTTATATAAATTTAAGTTTAATGTAATTTCCGCAGTGGTAATTTTGCAGCTGCCCCATTTACTTTTTAACGGTTTTATTTTTAGTGTAGGTTGGGGAACATTATATTTTTTAAATATCGGTAAAAACTTGTCCATAACTTTTTGAAAATACGGTTTTGCTTCGGCTTTAAGAAATTCGTTATATTGTTTCTGTAAATACTCTTTATCTTTGGAATTTTTTGAATATATGTATAAATTAAATCCGTCTAACACAACTTTATCGTTCATACTTTCATAAATATAAACTATGTACTGGCTGTCCAATATTTTTACCGTTCCGCCGTTAACCAATTCGTCTTTTATGTTTTCTTCCTTGGCTTTTTGAAATTTGTTTATATTTTTTTCTATCCACTTTTTAGTTCTGGTTGAATTTAAAAATTTATAAATGGTTTCTGTGTTCATATTTAACGGAACAGGCACAACTATATTTAAGTCGGGAGAAATTTTTATATAGTAATTTCTTATATTTTTTCTCTCTATATGAACGGGAACAATTTTATTTTCGGATAATTGTAAATTATAAATTTCTTCTTCCATAACTTTTTACTTATAAACTTCTTTTAACATTTTTATTTCTTTTGCATATCCTTCGATTTCGTTCGGTGTTTCCAAATAAAAAGGTAACTTTTTTAATTTAGGATGATTGATTACTTTACTTATTGCATCAAGGCCCAAATGTCCTTCTCCTATTTTTTCATGTCTGTCTTTATGAGAAGCAAAAGGATTTTTAGTATCGTTTAAATGTATTGCTTTTAATTTTTCAAGGCCTATAATATTATCAAACTCTTTTATTACAGCATCCAAATTATTAACTATATCGTAACCGCCGTCATAAATGTGGCAGGTATCCAAACATACACCTACTTTATATTACAGCATCCAAATTATTAACTATATCGTAACCGCCGTCATAAATGTGGCAGGTATCCAAACATACACCTACTTTATCTTTTAATTCAACCGAATCTATTATCTGTTTTAATTCTTCAAACTTGGAACCTATCTCACTGCCTTTTCCGGACATCGTTTCAAGTAAAACTGTTGTCGTTTGTTCTTTTTTTAATACTTCGTTTAATGTTTCCGATATTATTTTTATACCGGTATCTATTCCTTGTCCTACATGGCTTCCCGGGTGAAAGTTGTACATATTACCGGGAGTATATTCCATTCTTTTTAAATCATCAATAAATATTTCTTTTGCAAGATCTCGAACTCTTTTATCTGCGGAACATGGATTTAATGTATATGGAGCATGAGCAAGTATTTTAACAAACTTGTTTTTTTTTATAATTTCCAAAAACTCTTTAACATCTTGCTCGTCTATATCTTTTGCTTTAAATCCTCTCGGATTTCTTGTAAAAAATTGGAATGTATTTGCACCTATTTCAACAGCTTGTTTTGCCATTGCAACATAGCCTTCCGATGCAGATAAATGACAACCTATATTTAACATAACCTACTCCTTATTTTTGTTTATATTATACATTATAAATTTCTTTTTTCTGTCATTGCGAGCGGAGCGCGGCAATCCATTGTCGTTGCCGTTAATTGTATATTATCTTTCTGCCGTCATTCTGAAATCGATCCGGAATCTATAAAATATTCGTCCGCAGGACACATTCATTGTAAATTATACATTGTACATTATACATTGCCGTTCTAACCATTTCATTATCAATTCAACAATATAATCTTGTTGCTGTTGTGTTAATTGTGTTCCCATAGGAAATTTGTGCCACTTATTTATACATTTCCTGCAACATGTTGCTGTTGCATGTTGTGCAATAAATACGGGATGTCCTCTCATGGGAGTTTGTTTACCGTCATTGGCAACATAGGCGGGGGCAACTCTTTTAGAAATAAAATCTTGAGCATGTTTTTTTATTGTTTCAAGTCCTTTTTGATTTATGTAGTCTATGTCTTTCTGTTTTAACTTGAAACTGCTTCTAAATTTAGATAGTGATAACCTGTTTAATATATCCATATTATTATAGCGACCTTAACCAAGTCGTGTCATTGCGAACGAAGTGAAGCAATCCATTGTTTTTTCTGTCATTCCGGACTCGATCCGGAATCTATAAAATATTCGTCCGCAGGACACTTTAATTGTTAAT